>DASRBN010000002.1 GCA_035653615.1 Ktedonobacteraceae bacterium
CGCACCAGTTGACCGGCCTCTACAGCCTGGGTGCCACCTGCTCGAACCAGACGGGGCAGGGTTACGCCACGAGCTACGACCAGTGGGGCAACGTCACCGGTCGCACCTACAGCGGCACCACCGGCACGCTGACCTATGACATTTTGGATCACCTGACGCAATGGTACGTCAGTAGCAGCAACCAGGAGCAGTACCTCTACGATGCCTCCGGCAATCGCGTGCTGCGCCGTTCCACCAACAACACCGGTACCACCCTCATCGTCTACCCCTTTGGCCTGGAGGAACACCAGTATAGCGGCAGTGGCACCAACCAGTGGAACACCTATTACTATTTCCTGGGCAGCCGCTTAATTGGGGATCTGGACGCCAACAACACCTACTTCCTGCTGACTGACGCGCTGGGCAGCATCCTCTCGGAGATCAGCTGGTCAGCAGGTGGGGCCTCGGTGCAAGGCAACCAACTCTTCGGGCCGTATGGCAACGGACGCTACTCTGCGGGCAGCATCAACACGGCCAAGGGTTTTATCGGACAGTACAACGATGGCTTGACCGGGTTCGATTACTTCCACGCGCGCTATTATGACCCGGTAGCGGGAGTCTTCCTCTCGGCGGACAAGGTGCAGGGGAACTGGCAGGGGATGAATCCGTATGGCTATGTGGATGGGAACCCGGAGACCAGGAGTGATCCAACCGGCAAGATGATCGAGGGGCAAAACGGCGAGTATGGTAATATCGATTCGCAGGGCAACCTGCACATCTGGGTACCCTATCCCTCCTATGGTAGCGGACAAGGCTACATCTATCGCACCTACTTCTATACCCATGCGCAGCTCCAACAGCCGGCTCAGGATACCTCAGGGCCTTCGAGCTGGCAGAAGCTCATGGATGCCTTAGGTATTACCGACATTGAAAATACCTTCACTGACCCGAATGCCACTTTCTGGGATAAATTCGGAGCGGTGGCAGGAGCAGTTCTCAACGATGCCAATAATCTCCTGCTGGCCGGCTCCATCCTGTTCGGTGGTCCAGAGTTGGCAGGAACCGAAGAAAGGCAGGTGGGAGGTGCGGAGATATTGACTGAAGGTGGCGAGGAAGCATTAATTCAAGGAGGTGAGGAAGCGCTCGCTCAAAGCGAAGAGGAAGTACTCCTTGTTCTAGAAAAGTGCTTTAAGGGTATTTTGAGACCAGTGATAATAACGGCCTTCCACCCCGGCTCAATTTGTTTCCATTCATCATCGTGTCCCCGGATTTTCGCCCCGGCTCTGTAATGTTTCCGTCACGATTCTGTCACGACTGATCTGTATGCTTTCTCCAGAAGAAAAAAATCACCTCATTCCTGATGTGCTGGATCAGTGAACTTTCAATGAGGGAGATGTACAGTGAAAGGAAAATCTCATGTCTTACCCACGCCTGCGTTCTGTTGTCCTGCTGAGCGCTTTCTTGATCATGCTGCTGCTGGCAAGTGCTCCCAGCGCTTTCGCCAGAAGCCTGCACAGTAATTTTCCGCTGGGCTGTCCTTCGATTACCAGCTTCACACCCAGCAGTGGAGCGCCCGGAACCCCAGTCACGCTGACCGGTTGTGGCTTTACTGGCTCGACCAGCGTTACCTTTCACGGCGTTGTGGCCAGTTTCGTCGTCAATTCGGACACCCAGATCACGGCCACGGTGCCCGTTGGGGCCACCAGCGGCGTGATCGCCGTTTACACCCCCACGAAGACCGTCAAGAGTCCTGGCAAGTTCATCGTGCTGAAGGCCTCGGCCTCGATCACGCTCTCGCCGACCGTTGGCCCGCCGACCAGTTCGATCACCGTGACCGGTAGTGGCTTCAGCAAGAATAAGGCGGTCGATGTCTACTTCGACACCTCTGACGAAGCGCTAGCAGGGACCGACGGCCAGGGGGCGTTCTCCATCACCATCACCGTGCCTGCTGATGCCGTACCCGGCACGCACACGGTGAGCGCGGTGCAGCGCTACACGGGACTCACGGCCCAGGCCTCGTTCCTGGTGCAGACCAACTGGGACGAGTTCGGCTACAACCTCCAGCACAGCGGCACCAATCCCTACGAAAACGTCCTCAACCCCTCCAACGTCTCCGGTCTGGGCCTCGACTGGACTGCTGCGACCGGAGATGACGTCGCCTCCGTGCCGGCTGTGGTCAACGGGGTGGTCTATGTCGGCTCCTATGATGACAACCTGTATGCCTTTAACGCTCAAACGGGAGCCGAGCTATGGAAGGCCGCAACTGGCAGTCTCGTCCTCTCCTCGCCGGCGGTGGCCAACGGGGTGGTCTATGCCGGCTCCTATGATGGCAACCTGTACGCCTTTAATGCAGTGCATGGTTCCCTGTTGTGGAAAGCCCCGGTCGGCACTTCCATCGCCTCCTCACCCGCCATAGCTAACGGGGTGGTCTATGTCGGCTCAATAGATGGCAACCTCTATGCGTTCAATGCACAGACGGGAAGCGAGTTATGGTTCGCCGCGACCGGCAATAGCATCTACTCCTCACCGGCTGTGGCCAACGGGGTGGTCTATATTGGCTCGTCGGATGACAACCTGTATGCCTATGCCTTGCCAATCCAGCATCGCGCGCAGCCTCCGGCTCGACCTAATCCCGCGCAGTTGCATCCCAACCTGAAGCTTCGTCCGCAGTCCTGAAGATCAGGGGGCCTGCTTAACCAAGCGTCCTGGCTCCAATCAGGCAATGTAGTGGCGCAACTATGTTGTTCAACAACATAGTTCAGCAATCCCGCAAAGCCGATGAATCGGCGGTGGGCGCGATCAATCGGCCCCTACGCGGCTTCGCCGCGGGAATGCCCGTAGGCCCCGATTGATCGCGGGCAGCGCCGATTTATCGGCCTCCGTGGATTCCCAGTATAATTTGTTCATCTCCATAATCGGGCCTCCACAATCAGGTGCTTGTTATGGCTATATGAACAGGCAAATGCCTGTTATGAACTCGTAACGCCTGTAAAGTTAAAGCGTGCGATGCGCAGGGCGGGAGCCAGCACCGGAATGTAATCGCGGCACTGGATGCGCTCGCGGCCTATGGCCTGCACGTCGCGCAGGGCATCGAGAATGCTTTGTGTGAAGCGAAAATTCTTCAAGGGGCTGCTCAGTTCGCCGTGTTCGATCAAAAAAGTGCCATCGCGCGTCATGCCGGTGAAGAGCGTTTTGACCGGGTGTACGGTGTTGGTGTAGTGGAAGCGCGTGACATAGATGCCGCGTTCGATACCCCTTATCAGTTCCTCAAGGCTTGCATCGCCCGCTTCCATCATTGTGTGCATGGGCATTGGCCCCCAGGGATTGGGCGCGGGCATGGCATGGCCGGTGTCGGTCTTTCCCTGGCGAAAAGCGGTGAACGAATCGTAGACGACGGCGGTGGCAATGCCATGATCGATCATATCCACACGCTGCTTCGGTACGCCTTCGTAGTCGAATGCCTGCGGCAAGCCTGCCGGATCATGCCCATCATCGTAGATCGTTACCAGCGGACTGGCAATCTGCTTGCCGAACTGACCGTTCATAAAGCTGCGCTCCTCCTGGACGGCCAGGGCGGAAAGGCCCATGAAGACCAGGTTTTGCAGCATATCCGCGACGGCATAAGTATCGAGCACGACCGGGTATTCGCCCAGCGGAAAATCGATGGGATTGCGGCTGCGCTCGGCCTTTTGCACCGCCTCACGCGCCATGGCCTCGAAGTCGATGGTCGAGGCATCGGTTGCGAGACGCTGCGTATAGCCCGAACCCTGGGCGTCGGCCATCACGACGGCGTGGCACTCGGCCTCGGTACGCGGCTCATAGGCAAAAATGCCCAGCGAGTTCGCGACCGCCACTTCGGTGGTATCAGTCGAAAAGGCTCCGGCGGCTTCCAGGCCGCGTTCCTTCGCCAGTTGCACGATGATTCCGACGTTGCGGGCGCGTTCTTCGGGACTATATTGAGCGGTGCGCTGGCTGTATGCTGGCGCGGCAATGATAGGCCCCGGGCCGGGCAGCGAACGAAATTCTGGATTTTCGGGCGAGATACGCGCAATTCCCAGGGCCTGCTCCGTAACGCGGCGCAGCGATTCGTCGTCCAGGCGATTGGTTGTGGCGACTCCCGTTCTTTTGCCCACGACAGCACGCACATGCAGTTCATGGTTGCTCTCGGCCACATTTTGATGAATATGGTTGTTGGCGAAGCGCGTCAGGGCGCTCTCCGTGCCAAAATAGAGTACTTCGGTCTGTTCGGCCCTTGAATAGCCGAGAATTGTATTGAGCAAGGAACGCACTTTTGACTCATCGGCATACATGGTTTTGTACTCTTTCTTTTCTACCAGCGCCCGACGCCGACCTGGACATTGCGGAACCGCGCGGGTGCAGCCCCATGGCCGGTACGCATGACCTGCATCGGTTCGCCTTTGCCGCAGTTGGGAGTGCCCCAGACGACCCAGTGGTCGCGGTTGCAGATGGCATCGCACGAACCCCAGAACTGGGGGGTGATGCCGGTATAGGTGGCATTCTTCAAGATGCGGCCCAGCTTGCCGTGCTTGATTTCGTAGGCCAGCTCAACGCCGAACTGGAAGTTCAAGCGGCGGTCGTCGATGCTCCAACTCTTGTTGATGCTCATGTAGATGCCATCATCAGTATCGGCAATCAGATCGTCCAGCGTCCAGGTTCCTGGTTCCAGGCTGACGTTGGTCATGCGGATCATCGGCAGGCGATTCCAGTTGTCGGCGCGCACGCAGCCATTGCTCGTCAAACCAAGCAAGGGCGCGGTATCCCGTGACATCAAGTAGCCGGTAAAGTTGCCGTTGGTGACAATAGCCGTGCGCTGGGCGGGCACACCCTCGTCATCCCAGCCGAAGGTGCCCAACCCGCCAGGGATGGTGGCGTCGGCGGTGATATTGACGACATCCGAGCCGTAACGAAAATGACCCAATTTATCGGTTGTCAGAAAGCTCTTGCCGACAAAGCCCGCTTCATATCCCAGCACGCGATCCAGTTCAATGGGATGGCCGCAGGATTCATGCACCTGCAGCGCGACCTGCGGCCCATCGAGTATAATGGTTGTAATACCGGAAGGGCATTGAGGAGCGGCGAGCAGCTTCACGGCCTCTTCGCCGATCCTGGCGCCATGATCTGGCAGGCGCATGACCTCAATGAATTCGTAGCCAGAGGTTCCCGCCTGGCGACCGAAGGAATTAGGGTAAGAGCGCGTCTGTATCTCGCTGCTCGTGGGATCGACGGCGCTGGCATCAATGGCCGCGCCTATGTCGAACAGTTCCTGCTCGACCTCGCTGCCCTCTGAACTGACGAACAGCTTGCGCTCGCGGGCATACTCCATGTTGGCGCTGGTCAACGCCACGCCCTGCACGCTGCGCATAGCGGCATCGGCAGCGAGCAACAACTCTACTTTCTGGTTGAGGGGAACGGCAAAAGGGTCTTTTTGCATGGGCGTGCGGTAGAAGCCGTGCTGCGGAGCAAGCGGGGAGAGGCGCACCGGCTCGCCCGCCACAAGAGCGCTGGCGCGGGCAATCTGCACGGCCTGCCGCGCGACGTGTTCGGCCTCCGCATCATCCATGCGAGCGCTGCTGGCGAAGCCCCAGGCGCCATCCACAATGACGCGCACATTGAAGCCACTGCTCGTACCGCTCGCGACTCCCTCGACATTGCCATTCTTGACGACGATGCCCTCGGTAGTGCGTTCCATAACGCGCACATCGACATAGCTCGCACCAAGTTGCTGGGCGATATTCAACGCCCGGTTTGCTATATCACGCATAAAACACTTCTTTTCATCTTCAAAAAATAGATTTCAACAACGTTTGTATTGTACGCATTTTACGAATGGCTGTCCAGCAGGGCTATTTAACAGTCCTGCTGAATTTTGACACGCAAAATCAGTAATCTGAGCGGTCCCGGGCGTGTCATTCTGAGCGCAGCGAAGAATCTGCCTGCATTCATCGGCCCGGAGATTCTTCGCTGCGCTCAGAATGACATGGCCGACTTTGATTGGTAAAACTCATTATCAGAACGTCCTTTGGTCTGATGAATAGAATGATAGAAAGTGGGAAGCAATTCACATTTCATAGGATAAAAAAGAACTATACAAACGTTTATTTTTCGGTTATTCTATTGCTGACATGATAAATTCTATACATTTAGCTTATCAAGAAAGGAGCATTGCCAAAGACTTTTTCTATATCCTTCTACCTTCTACGTATTGTTTGTTTTATTAGCTTATTCTATCCAGCCAGGTCAAAAGGATTGTGCGATCTGGCCAAGTAGACGGAGAGTTTTCAGATGATTCAAGCCCCACACAATTCCCATAGGCGACCAACCCTGGGCGCGTTGGCGCTGTTGCTCATCACATTCATCCTGGTGAGTTGCGGTGGCTCCAATTCAAGCACGCAGCCTACACCAACCCCCCCATCGCTGGTCCAATTTAGCCCGGTTACGGTGAACATTCCCCCCGCCGCGCTCAATTCGCCTGTGACAGGCCCATTACCCGATACCACCATTTTACATGTAGACCTGACATTCAAGGCGAACATAAGCCACCAGGGCCAGTTGAATAAGACCGGCTCGGGCAAAGGACAGGACCTTGAAAAAGAGGCAAATTCAATTGGCATCAGCGATGCGACCTACCAGCAGATCAAGGCTTTTCTTGGCATTCAGGATGCTAAGCTGACGCTGAGCAAGCTGCACACCGACCTGAAGGTCGATGCGAAGGCGAAGACCATCGCGTCGCTATTCCAGACGCACTTCGTGATCCACAAATACCAGGGCCGCACCTTCTATGCGCCGACAACGACGCCAAAGCTGCCCACATTTATCGTAAACCAGCTGATCACGGTGACCGGACTCGATAACTATGGTATGCCCTTCCATACAGGATCAGTGTTTAACAAGGTCATCCCGCTCACCAGCCATACTCAGGGACAGGCAAAAGCGGATTGCAATCCGCCGAACAACCAGGTATTCCCCAAGGATGTCGCGGATGCCTATGGGTATGCTCCATTCTACCAGAACGGTTACCATGGCGAAAACCTGACGATTAACCTCGTGGAGATCGACGGGGCCACCGCGAACGATATTCAGAACTACGGGCAGTGCGTCGGATTTCAAGGCCATATCGCGGTGAAGGATGTTGATGGCACACCCACCCAGGCCGAGGGTGAATCGGTACTGGATATCGAAATGATCGAGGGCCTGGATCGCAATGCCAACATCATCGACTATGAAACCGGTACGCCATCATCTGCCAGCCTGATAGATGAGCTGCAGCAAATCGTTGACGACAACACGAATAATGCCGGCGTAGGCAATGTCGTGAGCATCAGCCTGGGAGCAGTCGAAAGCGCTGAAACGCTGAATGATCTGAAGGCGCTCGATCAACGCCTGAGCATGCTGACACAGGTCGAGCATATGACGGTTTTCGTCTCCAGTGGAGACTGCGGCGCTTTTGCCGATGGCATCTATCAGAGCTTTTCTGTGCAATTCCCAACGACCGATCCAAACGTCGTTTCTGTTGGTGGTACCGTGCTACACATCGATAACCAGGGCAATCGCACAGATGAGATCGTCTGGTCCGACAACTCGGACTTAAGCAAATGCACGAACTCCTGGGGCAGCGGCGGCGGCAGCAGCAACTACTTCCCCCAGCCTTCGTGGCAAACTGGCCCCGGCGTGCAGAACGACGCTTCACGCGGGTTCCGCCAGATACCTGATGTCTCCGCGGTAGCGGCGAACCTGGCCTTCTACTTCGGAGGGCAATGGGTAACCTTCCCTGATGGCGAGGGCGGTGGCGGCGGCACAAGCGCGGCAGCTCCCATCTGGGCCTCGGGTATGTTGCTGGTCAATGAGGCATTGATACAACGCTATCACGTCTTTTTCTACGGACCCAGCCTGTTCTATTACGTCGCAAATCATGCAGGCAATCACCCGGCCTTCTACGACGTGACACAGGGGAACAATCTGGGGTTCAACGCGACTCCAGGGTGGGATTTCGCGACAGGATTGGGCACGCCCAACCTGGTGAATTTCTACAACGCTCTAGCCTCGGTCGCCAGCCAGGGCTGATCAATGTCAATGCGATGAAAAGAAATACGCGTCCGGGCGGGCGCGTATTTCTTTTCATCAGCTATTTCATATAATCTTGCGTTCTCGTGCGAGATTCGCCGCCTGCGTGCGATTCCCGGCATGGAGTTTGCCCAATATATTGGAGACGTGGTTTTTGACGGTTCCTTCAGCCAGTACAAGCCTTTCGGCTATTTCGCGATTGCTGGCTCCGGCGGCGAGCAATTTGAGAACCTCAATTTCGCGCGCGCTCAATTCCTCTTCGGCTACACCGCTAGATGATGGCGAGACGGAACGCGTTCCCCTGCGACCATATTCCACAAGCAATTTGCTGGCGACCTTGGGCTGGATGAACGGCTCGCCTGCATAGACTTTGCGGATGGTAGCGGTGAGTTCACCGGCGGGCACATCTTTGAGCAGGTAGCCCATGGCTCCGGCCTTGATGGCCTCGAAGACGTAGTCTTCATAGTCAAAGGTGGTAAGAATGATGACCCTGGCGCCTGGATGCGCGGTGGTGATGGCAGCCGTCGCCTGGACGCCGTTTTTACGCGGCATCTGGATATCCATGAGGACGATGTCGGGCGCGCGCCCCTGCTTTTGCAGTTCGTTGTACTTTTGAATAGCCTCTTCGCCATTGGCAGCTTCGGCCACGACCTCAAGGCCAGGCTCGAGTTCGAGAACGGTATGCAAACCCTCGCGCATCAGCGTCTGGTCTTCGCACAGCAAGATATGAATGACCTTTTCGCGCATAACATATCCTCCCTGATTTATATTTGTTATGAGTCTACACTTTTGTAGCGCAGGAAGCAAGAGCGGCTCAGGTATCCGGCGCGTCTCACACCAAAAGTGATATATTATATATATAAGGACATGAATTTCAGGGCATCGGGCGGTGCCGGAGAAAGTGATACATAACACGATGATAGGAGCGGTTTTACAGCAACGGCAGCGTGAGATATTACAGGATGAGCGGAGAATTGCGCAGGAGCTGCAGGCGTGCCTGGTTGGATTTGAGGAGGCCGAGGCATACTCTACGACGTTACGCGAGGTGATTACCTCATTGGATGAACTGTTCCTGCTGGTAGTGGTGGGCGAGTTCAACGCAGGAAAATCGGCCTGTATCAATGCGCTGCTGCATGCTAATGTTCTGGAGGAGGGCGTGGTACCGACGACAAACCAGGTCACGATGCTGCGTTTCGGCGACCAGGATACAAGGCAATTACGAGACGGAGCAATCCTGGAATTGCATTACCCGGCTGAATTTCTGCGCGATATCACCATCGTAGATACGCCGGGGGTAAACGCGGTGCTGCGACAGCACGAACGATTGACGGAGGATTTCATACCGCGCAGCGATCTGATCCTGTTCGTGACCTCGGTGGACCGGCCCTTTACGGAGAGCGAGCGGGCTTTTATGGAGCGCATTCGCGCGTGGGGCAAAAAGGTCGTGATTGTGCTGAATAAAATCGACCTGCTGCGCACGCCGGAGGGATTGGCGGAAGTGGTCGATTTCGTGCATGAGAATTGTAAGAGCCTGCTGGGGTTCGAGCCTGAGATATTTCCGGTCTCGGCATTGCGGTCGCAGCAATCGCACACGGCTGTTGGGCACGAGGCGATACGCCTGTGGGAAGAGAGCGGGTTTAGCGCGCTGGAACATTACCTTTTCAAAAAGCTGGACGAGGTGGAACGGGTACGGTTGAAGTTGCTCAGCCCACTGGGCGTGATGCAGCGCCTGCTGGCAGAAACCCAGAGCGTGGTGGAGCAGCGGGCGAGCCTGCTGGCGGAAGATGCGCGAACGGTGAGCGCCATCGAAGACCAACTGCGCTTATACCGCGAGGATATGGAGCAAAATTTCGGGCACCGCTTGAGCGAGATTGAAAATATTGTGCTGACGATGCGCGGGCGCGGTGATCGTTTCTTCGATGATACGATTCGCCTGGGGCGCATCTTCGACCTTATCCAGGCCAACCGGCTGCGGGATGAGTTCGAACGCGAAGTAATCGGCGATAGCGCGACGCGCATTGACGATGCGGTGCAGCAGTTGATCGACTGGCTGGTAGAGCATGAACACCGGCTGTGGCAGGATATCATGGAGTACCTGGACCGGCGACGGCAGGTGAGCGCGCGGCGCGATAGCGAAATGGTCGGGACCATAGGCAGGCAGTTCGACTATAATCGCCGTACATTGTTGCAGTCTGTGGCGCGAATGGCGCATACGGTTGTGAATAGCTACGATCACCAGTCGGAGGCGCTGGTGCTGTCGCAGAATTTGCGCAATTCGGTGGCGCAGGCGGCTATCGCGGGTGCGGGCGGCATTGGATTAGGAGCGATTGTGGTAGCGGCGGTTGGGACGGCGGCGGCAGATGTGACCGGAATACTGGCGGGTCTGGTGCTGCTGAGCCTGGGTTTATACATTATACCGGCGCGCCGCACGCGGGCAAAGCGGGACTTCGATGAGAAGATGGAGGAGCTGCGCACACGTTTGCACGAGTCCATGGAGGAACAATTCCGCAAAGAATTGAATAACGCGACAGGCCGCGTGCAGGATGCGATTGCGCCATATACGCGCTTTGTGCGTGCCGAGCAAGAAAAAACGACAACGATGCAGGAATTGATCACGCGCCTGAATAACGCAGTGCTAGCACTAAGAAATACCATCGAAACAATAGCATAAAGGGTTCCCAACCCCGATAATTTTTAACAACCAGCAGCGAGCTATGTCATTCTGAGCGGAGCGAAGAATCTGCGGTAAATAGGTGCTAGCGGTGTCATTCTGAGCGCAGCGAAGAATCTCAGCGTTCCAAGGTACAGATTCTTCGCTGCGCTCAGAATGACACCACTAGCGTTTGGTATTTGAGCCTACGCGTGCCTGGGCATTGTCCTCGATGGATTTGGCGCGTTGATAGAGGGTTCTCGCGGCACGTGCGGCGTCGAAATCGGCATTCTGGCTGAGCTGCGGGTCGTGAGAAACTACCTCGAATTGACGAGCGATACCGCGAATAGTATTCGGGTCAGTAATACGGCTCTGCCGGACGGCCTCATAGAGTTCCTTCAGTGAATCCATGCTGATAGGCCGGGAGGATAAGTCTGTGGGAGCATCGGAAGTGGATGCCGGTTGGGGTGGAACCTCCCGTTGTTGCACGGCATTGCTAACCATTACGACTGTTGCATCATCGTCGCCGGCAGAGGGACCTGGTGCGACTGGAGTTCCTGTCCTGGTGGGTTGTTGCGCAGGCTGATCTGCAGGGTCCGGGGCATGACTGGCGGCAGGTACAGGCCTTTTTGTTTGTGCTTGCATGCCAGGAGGAGCAGTTGTGACAGGCATTAAATGAGGGATAAGGGTAATATCCTGGATGCGCACCCAGTTGACCTGAACGCCCCAGCCTGCTACGCGGTCCTGCGTGCGCGAAGCAAGGGCATGATTAATACGATCCCAGCGCGTATCCTGAATTGGATCGAGGGGGGCAGGAGAGTGAGACGAGCGTAGAGGCTGACCCTGAGCCTGTGGCCAGGCGGTGAAATCGGCTGGGGAGAGCTGGCTGACCAGAGCTTGAAGGGTGCCGATAAAGAGCTTATGCAGGCTTTCCTCCCAATTCTCGACGCTCAGGGTGAGGTAGGCGTCTTCGGGCACGACCTGAAAAGAGATGGTGGCTATGAGACGCACATCCTGATCGCGGGAGATTTTTACGACCTGCAACGGAGTTGTCCAGACCTTTTCCTTTATGCTGACGCGCTGGACAACCTTTTCCCACGGCCAGAGAAATGCAGGGCCAGAATCAAGCGTGCGGCTGTATTTGCCGAAGGAATGAACGATCTCGACAGAGCCAGCGGCTACAATGCGAACGCCGCGGCGCGCGTAGAACAGCACGATGACCAGTATGATAATCAAGAGGATGATGGCGCCACGGAGGCCAAAAATGGCAAAGGTGCCGACTAGCAGGAAGAGCGTGTAGCCCAGGGCGAGGCAGAGCAACCAGAGGTCGTCATTGGAGCCGACGTAGTAAAGCATAGTGCCTTGCAGGATAGCAAGGGCAAGCAATAGAATTGCCAGTGGCAGGGGTTGCAGATTAGGATGTGGCGACTTGTAGATGACGACATAGGTGATGATGAAGACGAAAAGGGCAAAAGGCAGAGGGACAAGAATGGGCGAGAAGAGGCGCCCGAAATTGCGCAACGATTCCAGGGTAAAGAAAGAAGCATTGCCATCATCCTGATCTTCGTCCTCGTCAACGGCATCATCTGAATCGGCAGAATCGACCTGATTGGCCCTGGTATTTACGAACTGCGCCTGCATATTCTGAGCAGGTGGAGCTGAGCCATAGCCAGTTATGCCATTCCGGTCATTTTCATCATCGTCGCCGTCACCCGGGTTTTGCCAGGTAGAACTAGAATCATCCTGATCCGTTGTCATAAATATTTGCACCTCTCTTTTCTTATTAGTGACCAATGATGGTTCGCGCGTCGTAGGTTTGGGGGCGCGTTTGTCCCACCCTGCATCCACCACCCCCGCCAGAATTCGAGCCACAGGTGCAGCCACCGGTCTTGCCACAGCCACAAGCGGATGAGCCGGCAGAAGCTTTCGCCGTCGCATTGCTCACTCCACAGGAGCCACAGCCGCCACCAGCTTTGATGCCACAGGAGGCACAGCCACCAGCCTTATCGTTTGTATCCTGTTGAGGTTGTACCGGAACCTGTATAATGACGCCACTTTCCAGCATCACCTCAACGGAAGATTTCGGCACATTGATGGAAACTACCCTGCCCGTGCCGCTGGGGGTATCCAGAAAGGTGCCGACCTGCGGCATGGTCTGTTTGGCCTGGATGTAGTTCTCGTTTTCGTATGAGAGACAACATAGCAGGCGGCCACAGACGCCGGAGATTTTGGCGGGGTTGAGCGGCAAATCCTGCTCTTTAGCCATCTTGATCGACACGACGCCAAAATCGCTGATCCACGAACTACAACACAAGGTTTTGCCGCATGGGCCTACCCCGCCTTGCAGCTTGGCCTGGTCGCGCGCTCCGATTTGACGCAGTTCAATGCGCGTGCGGAATGTGGCTGCCAGGTCTCGCACGAGGGCGCGGAAATCGACCCGCTCATCGGCGGTAAAGTAGAATGTCAGGCGGCTGCCATCAAACGTATATTCGGCCTCGACTAATTTCATAGGCAACTGGTGCTGCGCGACATGCCTGGCACATTGCACCAGCGCGTCTTTCTCTTTTCCTTTGAAAGAGAGCATCATGCGCAGTTCGTCTTCGGTAGCCAGGCGCAGAACAGGCTTTAAGGGGTCGCTTAGTTCGCTTGCGGCGATCTTCTTGGAGGCGATAACGACCCTACCAGCTTCTACACCGCGTACCGTTTCGACAATGACATATTGACCTGTCGTATAAGTTGCCCCCTGTGGGTCGAAGTTGTAAATACGCCCGGCGGGACGAAAACGAATGCCGACGATGGTAACCATGTTCTCTACGGTTGTCGCAGAAGACATTGTTGTCAATCCTTACGTTGGCTCTCTATCCTTAGAGGGCGTTACATTTCGTTAGTGAGCAGGATGGCCTCGGCAACTTCGCGCATGGACTTGCGATTGTTCATGCTGGCCTTCTGTATCTTGCGAAATGCCTCTTGCTCGCTGAGACCCTGCTTTTCCATCAACAACCCCTTGGCGCGTTCGACGACCTTGCGCGTCTCCAGTTGCTCGCTAAGCGTGCGCGTCTTTTCTTCGAGGGCGCGAAACTCACCATAGCGCGCCAGGGCAACTTCTATGGCCGGGGTCACCTCGCTTTCGCGCAGGGGCTTGACGATATAGTTGACCACTCCTGCTTCTTTGGCTCGCTCGACCAGTGGCTGGTCGCCAAAAGCGGTGAGCAACAGGACGGGGGCTATTTTTTCCTGCGTGAGCGTTTCTGCCGCCGTGATGCCATCCATATCAGGCATACGAATATCCATAATGACCAGGTCGGGACGCAACTCGCGGGCGAGGTTGACGGCGCTTATGCCGTCGCCTGCCTCACCGACTACCAGATAACCCTGCTTGGTCAGAACATCTTTCAAATCCATGCGCTGAATCGTTTCGTCATCAGCAATTATTACACGTGTAGGCATAGTGGTTCTCCTTTACCTTTTCCGTTCGCGGCGCTGGTTGTAGCGCTGCTGCTGGCGATACTCCTGGTAGAGGTCATCATCGACGCCTTTCACTCCCTGCTTCATTGCTGGTGGCTGATTCCTGATACTTCCAGGTTCAGAAGTACTCTTTGTCTGAACTGTTTTGCGCTGTGCTGACTGCTGACCACTCAACCCCGCCAGGTTGCGGGGGATGAGGTCGAAGCGCGCCAGAACGATTAAGACGACGATCAACGTCAACAGGAAAAGGACTGTTGACAGGTTAACGGGAAATGACCCGATCGAGAAAAGCGTATAATTCATTTTATTCACGGTCAGGTAATTCGTCTCAAATGTGCCGATGAAATCGGCAATAATCAGGTACAGGAGCATGCCGAAGAGGTATTTCATCTTGAATGCCCCTGCCGGACGAGTGGGCGCGCTGCGAACCGCGGCGCTTCTGGCCGGCGCGCTTTTAACAGGCGCACTGGCAGCCGGCTGCTTGCTCTCTTTTGCTTGTACCGCTGTTTTCCCGGCTGTGGCGCGCGCGAGACGAGCCTGAGCAGGGTTCACTTCCGGTTTCTCCGTAGTCTTGCCGACCGTGGAAAAGAATTTCGGCAGGCGACGAGAGGGTGCAGTGACAGTCTTTGTTTCCTCGACTGCCTGGTTCGTAGTCCCGGTGTCGCTATCGCCACCGGACGAGATCAGCTCTTCCTGCGCTTTTTTATCATCTTCCGGTTCGGCGAGCGAATCGGGCGTTGCAGTGACGAGAACCGGGCGATTGCGGTTCGCGCGGCTGCGCCTGGCCGAACTGGATTTTCCGGCTGCATTCCCTCCTGGCCCCGAACCTGGTGCTTGTGTCATGATTGGCCTCCACGAGATTCATTATACTGATCGAGTGGCAACTGCTCATCTTCAGAGCTGTAAGAGCCATCCTGATCAGGATCGAGATGATGAGTGCTATTTGGAACATTTTGTGGTGCCGGCGCCGGATTGGCAGGCGCGTTGTAGAGCGAGCTGGCAGGAGACGGCATGGGAGGATATGATGGCGTTGGCTGTAGAGCCGGCCTTGGTTGTGCCTGTCCTACCGGCTGTGGATGCTGCACAGGTTGCATGGCGGGAGCAGCCGGGGCCATAGCCTCCAACGCTGCCAGGCCAGCACGCGCGATATCGTCATCACGGCCAGGCGCGTTGCCTCCGCTTACACCGATGCCGCCAACAGTCGCACCGCCGAGTCGAATAGGCCACCCTCCTGCCGCCATGATGAACTTTCCTTGCGACATGGCGGCCATGCTCGAGGCGAAGCCGGGGATACCGGAACCCCACTGGGCCACAGCGTCGGTCGATTGATTGAACATCACTGCTGTACTGGCCTTGGCAACGCTGATATTGCCGGTGGCCCACCCATAGGGGGACATCATCCGCTCAAAAAGCACCAGATGACCGCCGGCATCGACGATGGCGATGCTCACAGGGCTGCGCAATTCTATAGCGCGCTGCTTGCTGGCTTCGAGAATGCGTCGCGCAATATCTATGGTTAAGTTCATACGTCTGTCACTCCTTCTCGGGCGCAGTATGCGCGCCCAACGGATGATGTGCCGCTCAATACAAGATTGACCACGCGGCCTTCTGATGCTGTTAGTATAACGTATTGAGCGGGGAGTCACAAGAGGGTTATTATACACTCCCTGTCAAACTGATTCTCTCCCTCCGCCACTCCAACTTGCTATACTTCTCCTCGACCAACTGCTGAGCCATCTCCCATTCCGACGCGCTCAACTCGCCAGGCACAAACTCTGCCCGCAAAGCCTCACCAAAACCGCTACGGAAGGTATGAGCGACATCATCCCAGGATGCACCGGGCACGAAGGTGTGCAGGGGCGTCGTCTTTTCGCGATATTGGGCCAGGGCCTCCTGGCGCGAATCTTCATTCGGGAAGCGCAACATGGCGAAAAACTCGGCGGAACGATCATCGAGCGGGAGCGAACCCTGTTGCAGCAGGGCATCATCCTTCCAGACCTGGGCGCTACCGACCAGTTTGAAGCCCCCGCTGGTGAGATCGGCCTGCGTAGAGGAGGCAAAACAGGCAGCCGAAGGATGTTTGCTCACGCGCTCATCGCTGAGTTCGGCCCGCACACCCAAAAGGTTGAGAGCGGCGAGCAAACCCTGGGCGAGATAGGCATAGGCGGCCACTACGCCCGCCGGAACGCCGAAGCGCTTACCGATAACGATGCTGTAGGTAAATTCATCGCAGTGATAGACGGCACGCCCACCCGTTGGCCGGCGTACCAGCGCGACTCCCTGTTGTTCGCACACATCGCGCAGGATTTCGCGTTCGATACTCTGGAAGCGTCCCAGCGAGATGGACGGCTGCGACCAGCGAAAGACGCGCAGAGTTGGAGGCGCCTCGCCCCGCAGGTGATGGGTCAGCACCGCCTCGTCGATAGCCATATTCATAGCGGCATGCTGGATGCCGGTGTTTAAGAAGCGATAGGGTTCGGACATTGATGGTTCCTTCAGGATAAGCGAGAGCGCGCAGCCTTCCATTTTTCGCGCTGGTCTTCACGCACCTTCTCTGAGGTGGGGACATACTGCGCTAAAAAGGTGTCGCGAAATTCGGGGAACGTTCCGGCCAGGATGCTGGCGCGAATCTCACCCGCCAGGCGCAACATGAAGCGGATATTATGGATGCTCCCCAATCGATAATACAATTGCTCCTCAGCCCTGGCAAGGTGATGCACGTATGCCGCGCTGTAATTGCGACAGGTGTAGCAATCGCAGCCCTCTTCGACCGGGCCATGCTGGGCCGAGAAGCGCGACGCCTTGATATTGACACGTCCCTGGCGCGTGAAGAGGCCGCCGTGACGGGCAACCCGCGTGGGCAGGACGCAATCGAACATATCCATACCGAGGCTGACCCCCATCACCAGGTCTTCAGGAGAACCCACGCCTAACAAATGGCGTGGCTTGTCCCGTGGCAATTCGGGAGTCACGCAGCCCAATAATTCCCACATTTCGGCCTTGGGTTCGCCGACCGATAGCCCGCCAATGGAGAGGCCACGAAACGGCAGATTGCCGATGTAGTGGGCGCTTTGCCGCCGCAGTTCTGGATCGAAGGCGCCCTGCACAATGCCGAACAGCGTTTGCTCCGGTCGATACTGTTCCTTAGCAACCAGCGCGCGCTCGGCCCAGCGATGCGTCATCTCCATCGCATCTCGCGCCGCTTCGCGAGAACAAGGATAGGGCGCGCAGATATCCAGCGGCAGGATGATGTCCGCGCCAAGCTCGGACTCGATCTGCATCACGCTCTCCGGCGTCAGCATATGGGCGGAGCCATCCAGGTGTGATTTGAAAGCGGCCCCTTCCTCGCTCAATTTGCGCAGGTGCCCCAGGCTGAATACCTGGAAGCCGCCGCTATCGGTCAGAATAGGCCCATCCCAATGCATAAAAGTGTGCAGGCCACCAAATTCGGCGATCAAGCGCGAGCCGGGGCGCAGCATCAGGTGATAGGTATTGGCGAGAATAATCTGCGCGCCCGCCTCGCGCAACTCCTCGGGTGAGACGCTCTTCACACTGGCCTGCGTCCCGACGGGCATAAAGATAGGCGTCGAAATCGTGCCGTGGGGCGTCTGGATGGTTCCCGCGCGCGCCCAGCTTGCAGGACATTCGGCGTCAATGGTGAATGAAAACGTTGGCATGCATTCCTCAACAATTAGAAAACAGGTATATAGTACAATTGTCTCATATGCGTCAAGCCGCCTGGGGTGACCCATAGTAGCTCCAGAGCGTATCCTTGCATTCACCCTGGTAGAGCCTTCAAGAGCGCTTCTCTAGAGGGCCAGGGAGCGAAATAACCATACGAATGCAGGCTTGCATGTAAAGAATACACATAAAAATTCCATAAAAATTCAGAATTTAACGAGAAATCTCTTGCAAACTGGCAATGAATCGTGTATGCTCTTTTGCGGTATCTATCCGATCTCGGTCTGGCATATAGTGATCTTCCAGCACATCCGGTCCCGCGCTGCTTGGGGTGACAGACAAACTGGTGACATCCGCCAGGATATGGACGACCCGGAGGAATACCAACATATCACTAAGGAGGTCCCTAGTTGAATTTCGTTGACAAAACCCTGAAGTGCCGTGAATGCGGAAATGATTTCGTTTTCACAGCGGGCGAACAAGAGTTTTACTCACAAAAAGGGTTGATGAACCAACCCGGTCGTTGTCCCTCATGCCGCGCGGCGCGCCGCAGCTCGTCTGGCAGCATGGGAGGCGGTCGCTCCGAGCGCGGCCCACGCGAAATGCACACGGTGATTTGCGCCGAGTGCGGCGTTGAGACGCAGGTTCCATTCTTGCCCAAGAATGATCGACCCGTGTATTGCAGCACCTGCTACGATAAAATTCGCGTCGCACGCAATTAGTAGCCTGCGAATTCATCGAGCTTGTGCGGCCAATATTTGTTGGGCCGGCCCGCATTCGACGTTTTGACCGGATGAGGGTTGTTCCAGGCTTGCCTGGAAGTAAAGCAAGAGACAAGGCCAGGGCAGCTTCGTGGCCTCGTCCCTTTTTTATTTTTGGCGCGGCTCATACGTCTATTCATGTAGAATAAAGCCGGCCAGGGATTTGTTGTAATTATCAGATACATTTACGCTATTATATCTATTCATTTGTATTATCATTAGTAGCGCCCTATATTGGTAAGTACCGGCCTCCAGGTGTTCGTAATGCTGCTGCTTCCCACTTGCATTGCATTACAAATTCCTCACATTACCGGCGGCCTGTTACATTATCTGCTAGCTGAACGTAAAATACTACAATAGCAAATACTTTACATGTTTATTGCAATGAACATAGCATTGTTCTAAACTATGTACGAGGAGCTTGTGGGAGACCCTCAGAGGGATGTATATGATGACCACGAACCCTGATGAATTCCTGGCGCTTCCGCAGATGACGCTTGAGCATCTGCTGGAGGAAACGCGCCAATACCTCTCTCCAGAAGAAATGGAGAGAATTCAGCGTGCCTACGAGGTCGCGAACCTGGCACATAGGGGTGTCGTGCGTCGTTCTGGCGATCCTTACATTCAACATCCACTCGAGGTTGCGCTCCTGCTGGCCGATATGCGCATCGATGCCGATGGCATCGTGGCCGCGCTGCTGCACGATGTCGTCGAGGATACAGATTTCACACTGGAGGAACTGCGCCAGCAATTTGGGGAGTCCGTTGCCAACATCGTGGACGGCGTCACAAAATTTGATGCGCTGGCAAGCAAACCCGCGCCCAGCACAAAGTTCGTGGCTCCTGATAACCAGGAGGGAACGGGCAGGAAGACCATCAGCGGCCCTCTGCCGGAGACGCCCGAGCAGGTGGAGCAAAGACAAAAGCAGGCGCGTGAGTTGAAACGGCGCCAGCGTTCTGAGACGGTACGCAAAATGCTGCTGGCAATGGCCGAGGATCCCCGCGTGGTGGTGCTGAAGCTGGCCGACCGCCTGCACAACATGCGCACATTGAGCGTCATGAACCCTGCCCAGCAACAGAATAAGGCCCGCGAGACGCGAGAAATCTACGCGCCCCTGGCGAGGCGGCTGGGGATGGCCTTAGTACAGGCAGAACTCGAAGACCTGGCTTTCAGCTACCTGGAGCCTGAGCGCTACGCGCAACTGGCGCGTGCCGTGGAAGCGGAGAGGCGCAAGCGCCAACCCTCAATCGATCAGATTTGCCAGGTATTGCGAGAGGAGATGGAGAAGGCCGACATTCACGCCGAGGTGCATGCCTGGCAAAAACACCTGTCCAGTATCGAGCGCAAACTGCAACAGAGTGGGGATGAATTGAGCCAGATTCATGACCTCGTCTCTTTCCGCATCCTTGTTGACTCCGTCCAGGATTGCTATCTTGCGCTGGGACTCATTCACGCCCTGTGGCGGCCAAAGGATGGGCGCATCAAAGATTTCATCGCCACTCCCAAGCTGAATGGCTACCAATCGCTGCACACGACGGTCTTCTGCCTGGACAACCAGCTGGCAGAGATCCAGATTCGCACGCATGAAATGCAGCGTATCGCGGACTATGGCATCGCGAGTTACTGGTATCTCAAGGACCGCGGTGGATCAAGGCTCTCAACCCATGAAATGATCGCCTGGATTGAGCAACTGCGCGAGTGGCAGCGTGGCCTGCCGCAGAACGCGGACGAGTTTGTGGAAGCAGTCAAGGGAGATATCTTCCAGGAGCAGATTTTCGTCTTTACCCCCAAGGGCGAGATCAAAGACCTGCCGCGCGGCTCGACTCCGCTCGACATGGCGTATCGCATTCACACTGATATTGGCGACCACTGCGCGGGCGCGCGCATCATTACCACTCAAGATGATGGCGGGCGCCTGGTGACACGCATCGTGCCGCTGGATTATGAACTCAAGGGCGGGGAGATCGTCGATATTATTACAGACGAGGCGGTGCATCCGACGCGCGAATGGCTCAACTTCGCGCGGACGGCCAGCGCGCGCACGAAAATTCGCCGGTACTTGAATACATACGAGCGAGAAGTTAACCTGCAACTGGGCCGCGAGCGTCTTGACCTGGCACTCAAGGCCGCTGGCGTATCCGGGCTGCGGGTCGTGCGCGACGAAGACCTGTCTCGCTTCAATACGAATAAGAAGTACACGACAGCCGATGACCTGTATGTGGCACTTGGGCGAGAGGACCTGCCAGTAGGGGCGGTGCTTGAGCATTTGACACCGCTCTTACAGGACCGGGGCGAGATGAAGCAGGAGACGGAGCCGGTTAAAAATGGGCACCATACCAACGGCAACAATGGGAACGGTGAAGTACCGCAGGCTGTTGTCAGGCTCGCCAACTGCTGCTGCCCGCTGCCCGGCGACGCGATTATCGGATTCCTCAATCCCAATAAAGGAATCATCGTCCATCGCAGCGACTGCCGGACGCTGCGCCGCCTGCGAGTGCAGGAGAGCGAGCGATTTGTTGAGATCAACTGGCTGCAGATCGAAGCCGGGCATTACCTGGCGCCGATCATCATTATCGCGCATGATCGCCCCGGCCTTTTACGCGATGTCGCGGCAGTTGTCTCTGACGCAGGTATCAACATGACCGCCGTTTCATCGACGACCAATGCCTCGCTGCAAAAGGCCGTCATCACGGCGACACTGGAGATAGAGAGCGTCGATCAGATCGAGCCGATCTTTGAACGATTGCAGCAGATTAAAAATGTGGTGAGTGTGGCGCGGAATTTTGCCCGCCGCGCTGCTTAGTAAAGTCAGCAACACGCATTTACTGGAAATGCTTATGATAGATATGTCTATAAAGAACCAGGCGAGGCCAAAAAAGGTCTCTAGCGAGCCAGCGGCTCAATTACTGAATACCGTACAGGAATATATGCCGGCTTCCGAAGTGGAACTGGTGCGCCACGCGCTTCAACTCGCGCGGGAGACCTGTGGCGATGCGCGCGGCGAACGCACGCTCCCGCCGTTCGAATACGCGCTGGCAGTGGCGACGATTCTCGCCGAGATACATATCGATGCCGTGGGTGTCGCTTCCGGCCTGGTATTTGAGGCCGTCGACGCCGATCTTCTTCCCCTCGAGCGTGTAGAAGTGGAACTCGGCGTCCCTGTAGCGCGCGTGGTAGGAAGCATGCTGCGTATGAATATCCTGGAGCGCACCAAGCAAACGGTGGCGCAGGTAGCCCAGTCACCAGCACAGGCGGAAAGCGAGAATACCCGCGAGCAAAAGAAGCAGCGCATCCGTGAGGCGCTGCGCCGCCAGCAAGCCGAAACGGTGCGCAAAATGTTCTTCGCCATGTCGGAAGACCCGCGCGTTGTTCTGCTCAAACTGGCCTACCGCCTGCATGTGATGCGCCTGATCTGCGCCCATCAATATCCCGCGGATCACCAGGAGATCATCTCCACGGCGCGAGAATCGCGTGAGATCTATGCTCCCCTGGCCGGTCGTTTAGGCATGTCGCGCGTGGAAAGCGAACTGGATGACCTGGCATTTCAGATTCTGGAGCCTGAGCAATACGTCTGGGTGCGTGACCAGGTAGAGGCCGAAAGCAAGCAGTGGCGCTCCTATGTAGACCGCGTCTGCACAATCCTGCGTGATGAAATGCAGAAGCTGGGTTTGAGAGCGGAAGTATCGGGGCGCGTGAAGCACCTGTATAGTTTCTATAAGAAGCTGCAACGTAACGCGGGCAACGTCGAACACTTCGAGGTCTTGAAAGCATCCGCCGATTTCAGCCAGATTCATGACCTGATTGCATTTCGTATTCTGGTGGAGACGACGCCCGATTGCTACATCGCGCTGGGTCACGTGCATAGTCTATGGCGGCCCAAAGAGGGGCGCATCAAAGATTTCATCGCCAACCCCAAGCCAAACGGCTACCAGGCGCTGCATACGACGGTCTTCTGCCTGGACGACCACCTGGTAGAGATTCAGATTCGCACTTTTGCCATGCATGAAATGGCCGAATACGGCGTGGCGATGCACTGGCATTACAAGGACGTGGGCGATAGAGCATCCAGTTCGGCGAAAGAACTGCTGGCCTGGTTGCGGCAATTGGCCGAATGGCAGCGCGAACTGCACTCGTCAACGGCGACCGATGCTGAATTCGTCGAGGCCGTCAAGGAAGAGATTTTCCAGGAGCAGATCTTTGTGTTCACACCGCGCGGCGAGGTCAAGGACCTGCCGGTTGGCTCGACGCCGGTCGATTTCGCCTATCGCGTTCACTCCGAGATTGGCGACCACTGTTCCGGGGCGCGCATTATCACGGAGAGCGGCAGCGGCGACGGCGAACGCCTCGTCACGCGCATGGTGCCGCTGGACTACGAGCTGCGCAGCGGCGAGATTGTGGACATCGTGACGAGCCGCACCGCACACCCCACGCGTGACTGGCTGAATTTCGCCCGCACCGCGGCAGCGCGCAGCAAGATACGGCGCTACCTGAAAATTCACGAGCGGGACATCAATATCCAGATCGGACGCGAGCGCCTGGACCGTGAATTGAAATCGCGCGGTATCCCACGCGGTATCGACGCGATCACCGAAGATGCGCAACTCTGGCTGGCCAAAGAGTACGGCAAGGAAACGCTCGAGGATGTGCTGGCGGCGCTGGGTAGCGACGAGATGCGGCCACATGGCATCGTCGTGAAACTGCAGGAGTTCTGGCAACAGCGCGAACCACGCGAAAGCAAAGAGCAGAAAGAAGAGGTGGAGCCGGTCGCGCTGCCTGCCGCATCTAAAGCGGCTCCCACCGCACGCTTGCAGGTCGCGGGCGTCAGTGGATTGCTGACCAGCCTGGCGAACTGCTGCTGCCCGCTGCCTGGGGATGAAATCGTTGGCTTCATCAGCCGGGGCAAGGGGGCAATTATTCACCGCGCCGACTGCAAGAATATCGAGCGCTATCGCGAACGCGACCGCGAGCGCCTGGTGAACGTGAACTGGACCAATATGGGCTACCAGCGCTATCTGGCCCCAATACTGATTACGGCCCGCGACCGTGCGGGACTGATACGCGACATCGCTACAGTGGTAACCGAGATCGGCGTGAATATAACCTCGGTCAGTTCAAACGTGAGCGCAGGCAAAGAGACCGCTCTTATCAACGCCACGCTCGAAGTGGACGGTTTGGATCAGATGTACCGCGTGTTCGCTAAATTGGAACGGGTCAGGGGAGTGATACACGTGGAGAGGGACCTGGGAAAAGGGAAGAAGAAATAAAAATCGGGGGCAATCCGGTTGCCCCCGATTTTTTTATAGTATTAGCCCTTCAACCGTTCCAGCACGGGCGGCTGGCGCAACTTCGCTAAAGCCCCGGCTTCGATCTGGCGCACGCGTTCGCGAGTGATGCCGAGTTCGCGTCCCACCTGCTCGAGGGGGTGGGCCTGGCTGTTGCCAAGACCAAAACGCAACTGCAAGACCAATCGCTCGCGGGGAGTGAGCACCGATTCGAGAACCCGCTGTACTTCATCCTTCAACGTCTGCGTCGTCGCGATCTCCTCTGGCGAGGCAGATTCGGTATCGGCCAGCACATCACCGAGTTCCTGCTCTTCGTCTTCGCCGACAGGCAATTCCAGGGAGACAGGGGCGCCAGGAGCGGACTGCAACTCGATCATACGAATGGGATCAAGCCCGGTAGCCTCGGCCAGTTCCTCTTCGGTGGGTTCGCGACCCAGTTCCTGTAACAGGCGCTGGCGTTCGCGGCGAATACGGTTCAATGCCGTATTGACGTAGACGGGGAGGCGAATCGTGCGACCCTTATCGGCAACGGCGCGGCTAATGGCCTGGCGAATCCACCAGGTGGCGTGCGTCGAGAAACGATGTCCACGCCGCCAATCATAGCGCTGTACGGCACGGATCAGGCCGATATTGCCTTCCTGGATCAGGTCGAGCAGCGTCAGGCCGCGGCCAACGTAGCGCTTGGCAATACTCACAACCAGGCGCAGGTTAGCCAGGATGAACTGCTTCATCGCCTCGCGGTCGCCCATCTCGATGCGCTGAGCGAGTTCGATTTCACGCTCATGCGTAATCATAGGCACGCGACCAATTTCGCGCAGGTAGGTCATCACCGCGTCGGACTCACCGGCATCAGCGGTATTGTCTGCATTCTCATCGGCATCTTCGGAGCGACGACGGCGCACGTTTGAGCGACGCGCGTGGTGGGTCTCCCCGGTTGCGATAGCCGGCAGAGCGAGAATGGAGGCATCCAGAACGGGTGAACCTTGTAATTGAGTCAGGTCTTCATGCATATCAGACATTTCTTCCAACTCAAGAGGTGCTGGCCCCATACTCGTAAGGTCCTCTTCCAGCTCGTTTTCGTCCTTGCCAGAATCCTCTACATCTTCATCAGTATATTCAAGATCTTTCGTCAGCAACCGGTCGACGATGTCGTCGTATTGCTTGTCCAGATCGGTACTCATTTGTTTTGTGTCATCCAGGGTAAGCGTTGCTCCGGTTGCGGCCCGCTCTATATCAATCATATTGCGCCCTCCTTGAACAGTAGCATCTTAAGCAGCAAGATAGCAGCAATTTCCGTCGCACTCAGGGAAAGCGATTCCTTTCTATGAACTAAGCTATGAGCCCGAATACCGAGTGGGAGGAAGTCAATGATACGCACTGTCTTTCTATTCTATAGAAACACAGAGAAGGCGGAAAATATTCCTTCGCCACTCCAATTATAACGCAAACGCTCCCTTTCTTCTAGTCCCTAAAGCACTCAATTTATCAGGTTCAACCGGTGAGACAAAACTTTCATCTACTTATATTTATATACGTTCTAGACTCACGAAAGTGGCAATTCGCCTGACCTTTGTGCGGGATTATCCGGCGGCATTGTTCCGGTTTTCTTGAACTGAACGATAGCCGGCTCTTTCATTGTGTCGAGCTTCTCCACTCTGCTACGGCGTGCCGTTCTAATCAGGTACAGCGTCAGAAATGTAGCAGCGAGCAGAGCCAGCGCAAATATCGAAAATGAACCTAATACATCGCCTACCGCTTCCCAGCTCGCACCAAAAGCATAACCGAGCGAAAGTGGGATCACTGCTGATAAGATCTCTCCTGAGATATCGCACGGTAGAAAATAACGATAGGGATAGGGATCAGCGCCCGCGATCAGGTTTACAACGCCTCCCAATGCCGGAAAGAGAAAGCGTGTGAGAAAGACCGCCCAGGCAGCCTGTTTCTTAAAGCGCGCGCGGCCTCGTTCAATGGCTCTGGGCGAGATAAAGCGGTTCCACTTCGATGTTTCTAGCCAGTCAATAACTTTCGTACCCCAGCGCCGTCCAATAAAATAGCCCGTACTGTCGCCGCAAACCGAGGCGCTGAGGGCAAGCACCGCCAGCAAAAAGATATTGAAATCGCCAGCCTGGGCGAATGCTCCTGCCGCGAGCAAGACGAGGGCGCTGGGAATAGGAAACCCGGCAGAAGCTATGAAAATCGCGAACCAGATAACGGGATAGCCATAGGCCAGCAGCCAGTTCAGCACGATGGGGAGAAATATGCTCATGGATTCTCCCTTCCAGGAGCACGAGGCGCGCCGTTCAACTGGCCGGTATGTATGGGCATTCCGGTCTGTGGGTTCTGCTTTCGATACGTCAGAATAGCCTTCTGGACTTCGTGGATGACATCATCCACAGGTTGATTAGCCCGATCCGCCAGGACACGCAGGGTCGCATGACGAACCTGTTGAGGATTCGTGATATGTAAGGATTGGTAAAGGTAATTTTCGGGAACATGATAGGTCAGCGCGATATAATGAATCGTCATCCAGGGGCGAATGGTGCTGACATCGCCTGACGTGGTAAGCTGGTGCTGTTGCCTGAACTGCTGAATTGCCTGTACGGTGGTGATAGCAGCAAAGATCGCAGCGCCCAACGCCACACATAAAAGCACGCCCAGAATGACGAACTTTACACGTGTGTTCATTGGAGACAGCTCCTTCATACCCTGCAAAAGTTTGCTCCCTCGACCTATCATGCTAAAAATGGTTCCACCAGTAGATACGATTGGGCGCCTTAAGGGTTTTCACTTGACGACATCCCAACTCTACCTTAGAATAACAGATATGGAAACATCCGCGCAACATCTGCTGGTAAATATCAAACGAATAGATACCAGTTTGCCCCTGCCAACGTATGCCACGGCAGGATCGGTCGGCTTTGACCTGCTCTGTCGCGAAGATACGGAGATTGAGCCGCGCACGATAGAACTGGTTCCTTGCAATGTGATCGTGCGCATTCCAGAGGGTTATATGCTGCTGCTTGCCCTTCGAAGCAGCACCCCACGTCGCAAGGGACTGCTCATCCCGAACGGTGTGGGCATCATCGACCAGGATTACTGCGGTGAGGGAGACGAGCTGAAGGCGCAGGTCTTCAATTTCCGCGAAGAGGCGGTCACAGTGAAACGCGGCGAGCGCATCGCTCAAGGTATTTTTGTTCCGATTACGCGTGCCGTCTGGAACGAAGTGAGCGAGATGGGCCAGGGCCGCGGTGGATTTGGAAGCACAGGTGCATAATGCCGGACTACTATAAAATTCTTGAAGTGCCCCCAACTGCATCGATGGAAGAGATCAAACGCTCCTACCATCGCCTCGCGCGTATGCATCATCCTGACCTGAACCGGCACGCGCTCGACATCCATATCAAACGCCTGAACCAGGCCTATGAAATCATCGGCAACCCGGCCAGGCGCGCCCAATACGACGCGCAGCGCAAGGAGATGCAACGACGTGCCGATGCCAGAGCCAATCTACATCGCCAGCAAAAGGAGCAGGCAAAAAAACAAGAGCCTGAAATGACCTGGATAGAGGGCATTTTCGGCTTCGTGAAAGAACTGCGCCGGAATCTGAAAGAGGATGTTTAAAGATCAGCCTGATTGTATCGCTTTCTTATGCTCTACTGCCCTCGCGCAATATCCGGCGGCGCTCGCGGGGATCTGATCCTTCTCCTCAACAGTGAGATTACGCGCTACTTTGGCGGGCACTCCCACCGCCAGTACGCCTTCTGGTATCGTCTTGCGCTCAGAAACCAGGGCACACGCGCCGATGATCGTGCGCGGGCCTACCTGGGCGTGCGAGAGGACAACGGCGTTCATGCCAACAAGTACATGGTCACCTATCGTCGCGCCATGCACGATAGCGCCGTGACCGATCGTACACTCATCCCCAATCGTCAGGGGCGCATCCTCATCGACGTGCAGCACGCAGTTATCCTGAATATTGGTGCGGCGTCCAATGACGATGGGCGCGCTATCTCCTCGCACGACCGCATTGTACCAGATGCTGGCCCCTTCGCGAATGGTGACATTGCCAATGATCATCGCGCCCGGGGCAATGAAGACGTTGCCCTCGATGGTGGGAGATATGCCCTTGTAGGGTAGAACTGTCATGCTTCTATTTCCGAATCATATTGCTCATCACAAATAACAGGTTAGCGGGCCGTTCCGCCATGCGCCGCATCAGGTAGGGATACCACTGCGAGCCATAGGGAACGTAGATGCGCATATTGTATCCCTGGGCAACCAGCTTTTCTTGCAGGTCGCGCCGGATGCCATAGAGCATCTGGAACTCGAAGGCCGACTTGCTGATGCCGTTGTCACGCGCAAACTTGCAGGTCGCATTGATGATAGCCTCGTCATGCGTGGCAATGGCCGGGTAATTGCCATGCTGGAGCAACATGGTCATTAGCCTGACATAATTGTGATCGACCTCGCTCTTGTTCTGGAATGCCACGGATTTCGGCTCTTTGTAGGCGCCCTTGACCAGGCGCACGCGCACTCCCTGGGCGATTAGCTGCTCGATATCCTTCTTGCTGCGATACAGGCAGGACTGTATGACCGTGCCTACATGCTCAAAGCGCTTGTGCATCCGTAGCGTAATATCCACCGTTCGCTCGGTATAGGCCGAACCCTCCATATCGATGCGCACGAAAATAGGAAACTGTTGCGCGTGTTCGAGGATGCGCGTCACATTTCGTTCGCATAACTCCTGCGAAACATCCAGTCCAAGCGCGGTGAGCTTGATGGAGATATTGGCATCGATACCTGACTGCTTGATGCAATCAAGAATATTAATGTAATCCTGCGCGGCGGATATCGCTTCCTTCTCGTCAGAGACATTTTCTCCCAGGTGGTCGAGCGAAACATGCATGCCGCGTTGATTAAGCACGCGTGTTGCCGCGACGGCATCGTCCAGCACCTCACCGGCCACGAACCGGCGCGAAACGCTGCGAGTGGCACGATTATGAATGACGAAGTTGCGTACCCTATTGTTCTGAGCCAGATACAGCAGTGTACCCTTGAGCATCATTGCCCCCCTTATTATGAAAGACTTAAACGGCAATCAGAGGAACCTTCTCTTGTTTATTCTAGCACAAAATAGACCTCAAGGGTCTTCATCGGCGAAAGGATCGGGTTTATAGCCTTCGGGTCCGATGCGGCTCCATAATCCGAGGCGCACCAGCTCGCTACGTGCCTCGAAGCCGAAGAGTTCGGGGTCCATTTCCCGGCCATGACGAATGACAAGCCCGCGCAACATCTCTATTTGTTCCGCTTTGCTCGCGGTATCGCTTTCAAACGGTATATGCTGGGCCAGGTGTTCGATGGCCTGCCGATTGTACCATTGTTCTTGAGTTTCTGCCATATGTCGTCTCGCTCGGCCTCTATTTCCTCATGCGTGCGCTACAACTATCTCCTGTTTGAATGGTAACATGCAGGCATTATCTTGTTCAAGATACTTTTGATGCGAGTCGTCAGATACGTTTTGAAACACGTTTATATTTAACGAGGCATAGCCAATTTTCCCTACGGCCTGGATGAATACTTGACCGGGGAATACGTGGATGTTACTGTGGTTTTTAATGTGACAGAGAAATATACAAAAAGGTAGCCTCCTTTTGAAACGAGGAGAGCATTTATGGGAGAGAAAAAGGATCAACCATTATGATCTGCCCGTCATGCAATAATTTTAGACCTTCCAATCAAGAATTATGCCCGCATTGCAACGCGCCTTCTCCGCTGGTTGGAGAGCCGGGGACTGTTTCCAGCGCTCAGTTTATGCCCGGGATGGAAAATACCAGTCCCTTCGCAAGCAGCGCTATAAGAGGCGGTATTATGGCCGCGCCAGCAGGGTCGGGGGCAGAAACGCACGATAATTCGCTCTGGGCACAGGTTATGGCTCCCCAGGCATTTCCTTCCATGTCTCCTACAAACGCAAACGAGTCACCTTCGTTGCTGCCTGTACCATATCAACCACAGCGGGCAGGGATGTTTCCCCAGTCGTTGATGACAATGCCTCCCGGACTGCCAGCTATTCATACGGGAGCCGATGGAGGCGCGCTTATTCCCGCGCCGCCCACTACCGAGCCGGTGGTACACATTCCACCCATGTATACCAAACCGCGCCCGATTATTCCGCGCTACCGCGCCATCAGCGGCCTGTTAAGCGTGTTGATTGTGTTTGGATTGCTCTGCGCGGGCGCGGGCTATTATGCCAAAGTGACGGGTAAGCTTGCGTTTGTACATTACATCATAGGTGACGCGCGCGCGAAGAATATGCCGCCATCTCCCGTCACCGAGCTACCCATCCCGTCCATGACGCTCCAACAAGGCCCGGCGTTCAATATCATTCCTTCGGCCACGACCGCCTCTAAAGTGGCGTTTGTCTCCAATACGGTTGTAGCCCTGAATCCCACGAATCAATTCAAGGTGAACCAGGCTATTTACCTGACATACAGCGTGCATCCTCGCTCGCCCGGTACCGTTACCCTGAAGTGGTACACCAATTCCACCTTCTTTAATTCTTTCGACAAACCCGTTACGAAAGCGCAAGAATCTACCGGGTACGCCGAAATACAATTCTCTCAACCGCTCGAGGGGAAAGTGGAAATTTACTGGAACAATGAGCTTGCGGTGACGCTCTTATTCGTGGTAGAGCCTGACTGATAAGAGTTAGCAAAAAACGCGCCGGGCCCATCTCCAGCTGGGGATGGACCCGGCGCGTTTTTTGCTAACTCCCACACTGCGTTTCCACGGTCACATCGCCGTAGACTTCGACCTGGCAAGAGAGGCGCATGTTGGGGTTCTTCTTCAGGTCCTTACGTAACCAGAATTTCTCCATAAAGGTGAGGGGATTGGTATTGGTCGCGGGAGAGACGGCTACGCGGTCCGTACCACACAGGCCATTGCCGTGGCAGTTGGCGAATTTCCACAGGCCGCAATAGACAGGCACATCGTTCTCCAGCGCCGGGTAGCGCACGTGATCGCCTTCGGGCACTTCCACCTGAATATTCTCACGCACAAAAGTAATGGTTGGCACGCTTACATCCTCCGAGTCACTATATTAGTTGAGTTCTTAACAGAGGCCTTCTAAATATGATGATCGGTACGTACATAGCCTCTGCCTATATATATAGGAGTGTAGCACAGGGGTACAAGAGCGTCAACTTAACTCGAAACGGTCAGTGTCACGGTAATATATTGCGGCTGGACGGGTGAGCCGGAGTCGGTATCGCTGACCTCGAGTGTGGTCGTATAGGTGCCGGGAGAGAGCTGGCTGCTGTTGCACGTTACATTGACCAGCGCCGCCTCGGAAGGTCCTAGTGAGCCTGAACTGTTATCTACAGAGAGCCAGGAGGCCTGTGATTGACCGGACTGCGCCAGCGCCCAGTTGAGGACGGCAGAGCCGGTATTGGTGATTACGAGCAGTTCGGTAGATTGGGTTATCTGGCTGTTCTGGTCGAAGCTCATACTGTTTACGGAAACACTGATCTGCGCCTGGTTGAGAATAGTGATGGTAACAGCGATCTGTGCGCTCGGTACTTGCGAGCCTTTATCGCTATCATAGACCGTGAGGACGGCGGAAATCGTTCCGGCTCCGGCCTGTGATACGTTGGGCTGGACGGTAATGGTGGTACTTTTCCCTGGATACAGCGTGGCATGCGTCGAGGCAAGAGGAATATACTTCGTGCCATTCGCATCCTCTGAGATTGCCCAGTCGAGCGGGGCTGTCCCGCTATCCGTAATTAAGAAGCTTTGCGGCGCTGGATTGGTGCCCATAATGGTGCTGAAATTCAGCGTGCCGGGACGGACATTGAGGCCGGGAACCGGGAGCGGACTGACGGTGAACGAAACGGCTACCTGCATCGATGGGCCGCCAGCATAGCTAAAGGTCAGCGTTCCCTGATACGTACCGGAGTTGAGGGCTGCCGCATTAGCATTTACCGTGATGTTTGCCGCGACATGCGCAACGAGATAGCCCTGCGAAGGAGTAACACTCAACCAGTTTCCGCCATTGGCTGTGGCCGCAACCGCCGTCCAGTTCAGAGGCTGTCCGCCGCTGTTCTGCACCACCAATCCCTGGCTCGCCGCCTGCTGGCCCGCCACGGCGGAGAATGCCAGGGAAGAGGATGAGACACCCAGGTTGCCGGGAGAAGCGACAACCAGCGTTACCATCACCTGTGGGTTAGCCCCACCCTTAAAATTAATCGTTCCCTGGTACGTTCCGGGTGCCATGCCATGCGATTGAACGCTTACAGTCACGACCTGGCTGGCATTTGCCTGCAAACTTCCTCGCGCCGGGCTGATCGAGAGCCAGGAGCCTTTATTTGCCGTGGTTACGCTTGAACTCCAGGCGAGGGCAGCGGTGCCTTTGTTCTGAATAGTCAGCGCCTGGCCGGCAGGATTCTGGGCGGCGCTGCCATAGAAAGATAACGAGGCAAGCGACACGGCCAGATTGACGGGAGATGCCTTGATTGCCATGGTGACCGTCAGGTCCGTCAACAGTGTATGGCTGCCCTGCTGGGCGAACGCGATATGGCCGGTATAGTTTCCAGCTGGCAATACACCGCAATTGACAGTAATAGGAAGTGATGTAGTGGTATTGCCTGTCAATTTTCCGCTGGCCGGTGTAACGCTGAGCCAGGATGAATCGCTGCTCGCCTGCCATATGATCGATTGTTCGCCGCTATTGGTCAGCACTATCGTTTTGTGATACACGCCCCCCGGTTCGGTTGTGCCCAGATCAATGTTAGCCGTCGATAATTGCAGGCGCGCGGGCGCGAGTACTGTGGGGCGGGTAGCATGCGATTTCCCATTCAACAGGAGAAACGCAAGCAGACTGGTCGCCAATAAAAAGAGGATACAGGCGGCTATTAACAGCACGGGTATGGCATGCGAGCGGAACTGTGATTTCCGCCGCGCTGCCGGGCGATACGCGGATGGTTGTTGATAGCGAGCTGCTACTTTTTGCGGCTGCTCTGGGCCGCGGGGAGCCGGAGCGGACGATGGTACAGGTGAGCCGCGTTGGGTCTCTGGCAGTGGTGAAGGAGACAGGGAAGCCACCAGTTTTACTGTTTTCTTCACCTGGCGCTGTTGAGAGTGAGCAGGCAGTCCTGGCGGAGTAATGGGATCATCTTCCTCTCGCGCGGGCAATACATTTTCCGCGGATTCCTGGAAGGTCAAAGGTTGTGGAACATCAGGTTCGGGATGCACAGCAACCATGAAGCTGGATAGGTAGGGTTGATCTTCGGGGTGCAGGCCGGAATAATGTCCCGCGCCATGCGGAGAAGCCGGTGGCTGGGATGAGTCAGACAATTGTAGCGTCGGGCGAGGGTGAGTTCTGGCCTTTCGCCTCACATAAGTAACCTGGACGAAGTTGTGCCCACAGGTACCACAAATCTGGGCATCGGCTCGCAACAGTTTATGACAGCCTGGACAGCGTTTCGTCTCCATTTCCCCTCCCAGGAGATGTAATAATCAAGACGCCAGGAATGCAACCCAACTATGGCCTGGCAAGTAAAAGAGGCCGTCTTGCGGCGGCATCCTTCTCCACAATCGGAAAGGTTGCACATTTCAAAGGTCTCACTCGCTTACTGCAATTCAGGAAAATAGTATGATACATGCTGTTATATTAATACACATGTTGAGATTTATTGCAAGGGGTATTCTTACCCAGAGAAGACATCGATATTGAACCCGCTGATATTGCCGGAGAGCTGAAGAGACGATGAAACGCCGTTATACTGCATCCCCCCCTGCATGCCACTGATAGTGATGATATAGAGTCCAGGAGGAACATGAGTAAATACATAATTGCCTGAAGGATCAGAAATCACGGTTTGAATTGCATTGCCGTTGCTGATGAGCGTGACCGTTGCGCCGGCTAATGGCTGGGGATTGGAACAGGAAGGAGGGAGTCCGGCGCAGGCAAAGATGGTGCCGCTGATATTGGCAGTGATGGTCAACTGAACCGTGACCACATAAGCGCCCTGTACGGAGACGCCATTGTTATCGGTCGCGGAGACGGTAATCTGCCCTGTATAGGTTCCAGGGGCCATATTTGTCGAAGCGATGGTGACGGTGACGAGGCTTCCGGTACCGCCATCACTGCCTGAAATGGGCGTAAAACTCAACCACGTGGTGCTGTTGGGATCTCCAACTGCCGTCCAGGAGACAGGATAACTACATCCCCCTGTTTCAGCAATCGTGAAAGTCTGGGACGCCGGTGAAGCAGGCTGCCCCTCAAGCGCTGTGAAGAGCAGCGGGGATGGCGGCGACTGGAAAGTACAGGGCAGTACCACTGTCAGGGTCACGGTGAACGTCTGCGGGCTTCCCTGGGCAGGCGCGCCGGAATTATCGGTAGCGTTGATAGCGACCTGCGCGCTATACGTTCCCGGCAGCAGGCCGGTCGTATTCACGCTCACCTGTATGGTCGCAACTTCTCCGCCGGTTTTAATTGATCCACTGGCCGGGGTAAGCGTCAACCAGGTTGAAGACGGAGGGTTAAGCGCTGTCGTCCAATTCAAGGGCCAGGCACAGCTACCCGTCCCCGTAAACGTTACATTTTGCGGTGTGGGAGCCGTTCCCCCCTCTGTATAGCTGAAAGTCAATGAGCTGGACGAGGGCTGCGTCAGGACACAGGGCGGCTGGACCACGAGATTGACGGTAACATTTTGCGGGCTGCCGCTAGCCACATGCCCACTTTTGTCCGTTCCTTCAAGAACTACCTGTCCAACGTAGGTGCCGGGCGAGAGCGTAGATGTATCTACATTAACGGTTACCTGTCCCGTCTGCTTCGCTTGAATAACGCCCCCTGTCGGCGCTGCGCCAAGCCAGCTTGATGAAAATTGATTGACCGTTGTTTTCCAGTAGAGCGGGCCGGTTCCGTTGTTGGTAATGGTTACCACCTGGCCCGACGGGTTTGGTTGGCCCTGTATATTGCTAAAATTGAGATTCAGCGGCGAGGCGCTCATGATGGGTTCAGCCGGTGGCGGCGCTGGCTGGACCGTCAGCTGAACTGCCACCGTCAGCGTACTTTGCCCGGCAGCAAAAGTAAGCGCACCGTTATATCTTCCCGGAGCAAGCCCATTGATATTCACAGCGACGGAAGTCGCCGTATTCATCGCCCCTTTTAACTGGCCGCTTGAGGGCGTTGCCGATAGCCAGCCCACCGATGGAACTGCATGCCAGGTGACGATTGAACCGTCACAGCTGTTCGTCAGTGAGAGGTTCAAGGTCTGATTACTGGGATTACCCTGCCCCTGCACAGAGGTAAAAGTTAGACCCCCGGGGCTGACAACCAGCCCACAATGCGGCTGCACCGTCAAGGAGACGCTTACCGACTGTGGGCCATCGATCGCGCCTTTCGCATTGAAGTTCAGCGTACCAAGGTAAGTACCGGGGAGCAGCATAGCACTCTGGACACTCACCTCAATTGTCTCAGATGAGCCAGCTGCAATGACACCGGAGGACAGACTCGTTGTCAGCCAATGTACATTCGAGCCGAGCATATGTAAAAACGCATCCTGGCTGGACTGATCTGTAGAATCATTCACAGTGAGCGACCAGTTTAGCGTCTGAGACCCCGGATCGCTGATTGTTAACGCCTGGCTAAGTATTTGAGTATTTCCATCGGTGGCCGTAAACGAAAGCACGGCGGGCGACAGGGATAGCACCGGGCCTGCTTTTGCGGAGAGCGGGCGCACATCCATTTGTATGACTATACCCTGAGCCGGTCCAACGTTTGAAGAAAAGGTGAGCTTTCCGGTATAGCTTCCTGGCTTCAGACCTGAACGCTGGGCGGCGATCACAATCGTCTGGCTCTTGCTGAACATGCCCTGAGATGGAGAGACCTGCAGCCAGGATGAATTGCTGCTCGCCGTCCAGTTGATTGCCCCATCGCCACCATTCGTGAGCGTGATATTTTGAATGGTATTGGCGCCTTGATAATCGGTGCCCAGATTGATGGTTGCTGCCGGGAGAACGAGGCGTGGAGGACGTGATTGCCCCTGACCTACGATCTGCAATTGCGCGCTGGCAGTATAGCGAGTCTGGACATCCTCGGCGAAAAGTAAATGAAAACCCGGCCCCCAGGTATTATCGATAACAATCGCCGTCCTGGCATTCCCCCGCGCGTCGATTGGAAGATACTTGGTATCGTTGGCCGTCTGTACGGTTTCATCTATATCATGCGTCAAATAGACAGTCGTTGACGGCGTGAAGTGACTGATGACCAACTGCAGAGTGGTGCCGATACTGGCCTGATTGGAAGAAAGCGTCAAAGCCGGTGGGCCGCCAGGCCCATTGCTGGCCTGATGCGAGTGATTAAACGCGAAAGAAAGCAGAATGCCATCGGCTATCATTGCCAGAATTGCTAAAACTGCCAGGGCGATAAACGCGGTACGCAGGCGAGGCGAGCGGTGGGAACGACGGTACGAAGGAAAAGGTGCAGTGGATATGCCCTCGGCAGCTGCGCGCCGCATATCCTCTTCCTCTATACGCGCCGATTCGCTGCTATCGGGAAAATGACGGGACAATAATGGGTCGGTCTGGTTTGCCCAGTTATCAACCTCTTTGTCTTCCAGCTCGGTATCCAGCCAGGGCCAGAGGTCGGGCAATTCAACATCTTTGGCAGCCAGGCCTGGGGTTGATACAGTCGCCTGATTTGCAATATCATCCGGCTTACCCTCACCTGATATGGGTAGCGCGCCATCGGAGGAAGGATTACCGGAAGCCGGGGTGTTTTCGGCGGGCATTGAGACTTTCGGCAAAGGTGTACTCGCGCGTTGGATATCGGCGGAAATGTCCCTGATCGGCGCCAGGCGCGAAGCATGGGGATATTGACGACCTTTATGTTCGCTCCTGCCCTGTTTTGCCTGCGAGATGCGCCGCGCCGCTTCGTTCAACCTTGAGAGCGTCTGTTCGGCAACATTAGCATAGCTGGAGAGCGTGGGAGGCGGGGGGGTCTGTGGATCGCGTACAATCGGCTGGGGACCGGTTACAGGCTCACCGGCATCCTGGCCCTTCGTCTCTAATGTGGGACGTTCAGAGAATGAGGAAGCTACCGCGAGGGGTTCCTGCGGTTGTTGCATATCCGGTGAAGCAGGACCCTGCGGCAATTGATAATGCAGCAAAGAGCGGCATTCATCACAAAATACACTGGTTGTCGCGCAAGGCTTGCTACAACGCAAACACTGGCTCATAGCTTACTCTTCCCACAGCCTGCCTTTCTTCCCCCCCACCCTAAATACACCACCCGGAGGCGTTTCTAACTGTTTCCCCCAAATATCTCAATATCAAGAACGGCCCGCGTTTCTCCACGATACTTCATCTGAGAGCGAGCAGCTTAAGTTCTTGTACTAGTAGAACGTTGAAGCGGGCCAATTTGTCACATCAAGCAAGCAGTAAAACAGGCCGCATGTATTGTCATTTAGAGGGTTTGCTGTAGTTATCCACAAGTTTTCCACTTGTTTGCTCTAAATTTGGTGGATAAGACCCTTCACCAGACTTACAATGTAATGCTATAATGTGGTGGGGAGAAGTGGGGGGCTGTGGTGAATTTGAACTGAAAATGGTGAGTTCGACCAGCGAGTGGGAGAATACGGTGAAGTCTTCCGGCATGAGGGAGAACATGCTGGAAGACTTCCCAGGGGAACGCTGGTCGGGCGAACTCTGGTGCATCTGCACTTGATCTTTGCGGGTTTGGCAGTTCTACTGCTCCCATAGGGCAGCGGAGCCGCCAGACCCTTTCCTGAACCTGTTGAGGGGATGGAAATTCGGGCGACCGCCGGGCCTGAGGCTCAATGGTCGATTTCTCGATTGGGATTGAAAAGAAACATGTTTCTGGGCGAATACGAGCATACCATTGACTCAAAAGGGCGCATGGCGGTCCCCGCGAGGTTTCGCGGGCAGCTGGATCGCGGTGCGGTCATTAGTAAAGGAATGGGAACCTGCTTATCGGTCTATACCATGCAGCGCTGGGAGGAAAAATCGGCGGAACTCGTCGCGGGCAAATCAAGTGATGAACTGCGCGACTTCGAACGGCGCATTTATCCCAGCGCAAGCGAGATAGAACTGGATGGGCAGGGGCGGCTCGTTATTCCGGCCAGATTACGCGCCTACGCAAAGTTGGACAGTGAGGTGACCGTTGCCGGTGTGCGCGATCATTTCGAAATCTGGGATCGCGCCACCTGGCAGCAGTATCAGGAACGACTCGACGCCGAGGGGAATACCATCCCCTTTTAAGATCATATACTACACTTATGGAAACACAAAAACTCGGTCATGTACCGGTCATGCTGGAAGAGGTGCTGCAACTGCTCTCACCCACACCCGGTACAGATTTTATCGATTGTACGTTAGGAGGAGGAGGCCATACCGAAGCAATTCTGAAGCTGACTGCGCCGGACGGAAGAGTCCTGGGTATCGACAAAGATGCCAGAGCCCTGGCAAGGGTAGAGGATCGACTTTCCGAGCAGGTGAACAATGGGCGATTGGTGCTGGTGCATGGGAATTACGCTGAACTGGCCCGTTTTGCGCGCGAGGCCGGTTTTGTATCGCCAAAAGGCGTCTTACTCGACCTGGGGTTCTCATCGTACCAGATGGATGATCCGGCACGCGGATTTTCTTTCAGCGCGAATGGCCCGCTGGACATGCGGCTGGACCAGTCACAGGAATTGACCGCCGCTGACATCGTCAACAATGCCAGCGAGCAGGAACTGGCCGATATCTTCTGGCGCTACGGCGAAGAAACACGGGCGCGTCCGATTGCCTGGCGCATTACACGCGAGCGGGCAAAAGGGCCGATTACCACGACGGCGCAACTCGCCAGGCTGGTGTTGATCGGCGCCCCGTATAAGCCGGGGATGATTCACCCGGCTACGCGAGTGTTTCAGGCGCTGCGCATCGCCGTCAATTCAGAACTGGAGAACCTGGAAAAGGCGCTCCCTCAAATACTGGATGTGTTAAGTGTGGGGAGGGAGGATAGAGAAAGTGGTGGAAAGGTTGGAGGAAGAATGGTAGTGATCTCTTTTCATTCGTTAGAGGACCGGCGGGTCAAAGAGTTTATGCGGCGCGAGGCAAAAGATTGTATTTGCCCACCCGACCTGCCTGTCTGTATGTGCGGGCACAAGGCGCGTTTGCGCATTCTGACAACGAAGCCCTTGACCCCAACTCAACAGGAGATTGTGGCTAACCCCCGCGCTCGCAGCGCCAAACTGCGGGCCGCTGAAGCTATTATTGGCTCGTAGTGCGTCTTTTGTAAGTGCAGATGCTCATCTCGTAGAGCGCCGGCATGTGATTGCAATGACTCCACTTTGGGGAAGGTAAAGCCCCCAAGCGGTATCAGGCATACAAGTACCGGCACGAGGTGTCGCAGGGAACGCAGAAAATGGATCGCCTTAGAGACCGAAAAGAATTGCATGGAGGGCAGGCTCAACCCGCCAGCTCTTCCACGCCTGGCAAGCCTGTACAGAGTATCCCGGCAGGGCCAATTCTGGCCGCGAAACGGCGGCGTCACCTGCATCCATTTTTCTATCGTATTGGTCCCGGCACCCTGAGCGTCTGTAGCGTCCTTCTGATTGGCCTGATGGCTATCCTTTACCTTTCTCAATTGGGGCAGGCTGTCAACGACAATCAGCAAATTCAAAATTTGCACCAGCAACAGGCCACACTGCAACGAGAGAACCAGGACCTGATCAACACCATCGCTCAGGAAGAATCACCGGCCTACATTATCACGCACGCTAAAGCGATGGGCCTGGCTCCAGCCGATCCGAAGACAATACAGATTCTGGTGATAAAGCACCTGAGAACGATTCCGCGCGACGACCAGAATTTACAACCATAACACACAGGGGAAAATAATGAGTGCTGAAATGCGCCGGGCGCGAAATCGACAAATGCTCATTTTCTTACTGGTCTGTGTTGGCATGTTGATACTTTTAGGCAGGCTCTTTTACTGGCAGATACTCGAATCACATAGCGGATACAACCTGGCGGAGCTTGCCAACGAGGAGCACACTCAAAATCAAATACTAAACGCGCCGCGCGGCCTCATCTTTGACAGCCAGGGCCGTATCCTGGCAACGAATGTCGTGCGTGACGATGTGTACGTCGAGCCGATTCAATTCTCGATAGACCATCCCGATAACACGCAGAGCGACCTGGAGGCCTTGATCAACTCACTGCACCAGGTGTTGCCGAATGTTTCCATGCAGAAGCTGCAACAGGCGTTCAGCAGTGATTTGCCTACAGTGAGAATCGCGGTACGCATTGACCCGCAGCAAAGCCAGCAATTGCGAGCGCTGCAACTACCGGATGTGTTCCTGCAGCCGCGTACCTGGCGCATCTATCCGGCAGGAGAGCTGGCCGCCCAGATTCTGGGCTATGTCACACAGAACGACGGCGATAATGTGGGTGTGTATGGTATCGAGGGCCAGTACAACTCGCTGCTGGCTGGAAAGCCGGGCAGCTTCACCGCCGAAACCGACCTGCAAGGCAATCCGCTGGTGGTAGGGGCCGATAATGAGCAACCGCCGGTGAGCGGGGCAAATATCACGCTCACTATCGATAGCGCAGTCGAGTACATGGTACAGAACGCGCTGGCAAATGCCGTGCAAAAATTGCAGGCGGAAAGCGGCAGCGTCGTCGTCATCGATGCGCGCACGGGCGCGGTCGTCGCCATGGCCGGGGTAGGAACCTTCGATCCTAACAACTATGGCAAATACGCGAACCAGGTGGGTTGCCTGAATAGCGAACAGGTCTACTTCAATCCGGTTCTGTATTGCGCCTACGAGCCTGGCTCTACGATGAAGGCTGTTACGATGGCTGCCGCGCTCGACCAGGGGCTGATTACGCCGGATACGACCCTGGATGACCAGGGATGCCTGTCCTTCAGCGACGGGACGCCCACAGTCTGCAACTGGGAATATCTGGCTTATGGCACCGAGACAATGACCCAGGTGCTGGAACACTCGGCCAATGTAGGCGCGGCCTATGTCGCGCACAACATCCTTGGGCCATCGCGGTATTATCCGTACCTGGCACGCTTCGGCTTCGGGCAGGCGACGGGTATCGATGGACCGGAGGCCACGGGCTATTATCGCAAGCCCGGCGACCCGAACTGGACGGAAAGCGATCTGACCCGCCAGGCGTTCGGACAGAGTATCCTGGCAACGCCTTTGCAAATGGCAATGGCCTATGAAGCAATCGCGAATGGAGGCGTGATGATGCGCCCATACCTGGTGGCATCGATCAATAACAATGGTCATATTGTTGCGACGCAGCCACAGGTAGAACGGCGCGTGATTAGCGAAAAAACGGCCCAGACCTTGACGGGCATGCTGGAAGATTCGGCTTTATACGGTTTCGCCCAGCCTGCGCAGGTTCCCGGCTATACTATCGCGGCCAAGACGGGCACGGCGACAACGCAGGGTATCTCGGCTGACCAGACCGAGGCTTCGCTGGCAGGATTTATTCCTGCAACGAACCCGCGCTTCGTCATCTTAGTCAAGCTGGACAGGCCGCAAAAGGCAATCTACGGCAGTACGGCGGCGGCACCCCTCTGGGGTATCATCGCGCAGCAGTTGATGGAGTATTATTCCGTCCCGCCGGACGCGCTAAAATAAGCGGGGTACAGATTCGGCAGCTCCTTTCAGGGGCGTGCTTATCTCTTTACCCCTTTCCGCCGTTAGAGGTGGCAGATCATATACGGAAAAAACTTGTTTGTTGAGGCAATTCTTATGAGGGTATAAATATGCAATATCAACAAGATGAAGAAGAGAGCCTGGCGGGCGAGCCCTGTAGCGCGCGGGTTGAACCAGCACAAGGTATGCCCTTACAGTATGATCCGTGGAGCGCGTTGCTGCACTCCCAGGGCATCGAGGTTGTGGATTTAGGGCAAATACGTTCGCACATGGTGCAGGAACCTGGAGACATTCTCGACGTTGAACAGGCTCTGGATATCATGCAAGAGCGGCCCGAAAGTGAGTCATAAACTCGATCTGCCGTTATTTTTTCAGGTGCAAGCCATCATCTGGAAGCAAGTATAATAGAAATTTTGTTCTATGTCAAGACTTTGACGGATGAATTGCCATTGGAGAACTCGTAAGAAAATGACTCGTCAAACCGGCAGAGGACAATTGAATAAGAGGCAGGCTGAGCGGGGAGAGGAACGCCGGGCGAGTGCAGCAGGCAAGAGGGGTACGCGGCAGGCGGCCACGAGGGTACGCCCCTATGACATGCGTTCACCAGCATTGGAGTCTGTGGAACGAAGAAAGGAAAGCCTGCTCGCTGAGTCGAGGCGGAGACCCGCGCAAAGCGGCGGCACGCGGCGGAATGTACGCTTTGCCGCCGAAGAGAGCCTGTCACGCCCCGCTATTGCGCTGCCGCGCAAACGCCTACCGGGCAGGCGCGCCGGGTTGGGCGAGCGTTTATCATCCATCCGGGCACAGTTCGCTTCATCCGCGGTGGAGAGCGTGGTTAGCAAAAACGCGGACGCTCATTGGAGCGAACCGCGCTGGGGATACCGGCCCACTACCCCTTCGCGAGCAGAGAATCAGGATGCTAAGAGCAACGGCCCGCTGATCAGCGAGGAGGAACAGAGAAAACTTGACGCGCTGGAAATGCAGCTGCCGCGAGTTGCGGGAAAGATTGATTCGTGGTTGCTGATTAGCGTACTGGCGCTGCTGTGTATTGGCGTTGTGATGGTGTACAGCGCAAGCTCGTATATCGCTGCAAGCCAGCAGGGAGATGCATCTTACTACTTCCAGCGCGAACTGATATGGCTGGTGCTGGGAGTCGTGGCCATGCTTATAACGATGCGCGTGGACTACCGGTTCTGGCGGCGCATCTCGCTGATAGGAATGGTGATCATCCTGCCGTTGCTGGTGATCGTGCTGAAATTCGGCATCACGGCGTATGGTGCTTCGCGCTGGCTGGCGCTCGGTTCTTTCTTCACCTTCCAGCCGAGCGAATTGACCAAGCTGGTGCTGGCGTTGTACATCGCCGATTGGCTGGCGCGGAAAGGAAACCAGGTCAGCTCGTTTCTGTATGGCCTGGCGCCTTTCATTATCCTGGTCGGCATCGTGCTGGGGCTGGTCTTGCTGGAAAACGATCTGGGCACCGCCATCATCATTGCCGCCTTCGCGACGGCCATGTTCTTTACGGCGGGCGCCAATATCATCCAGTTTTTGCTGGCGATGGCCTGCGGTGGATTGATTTTTTTGAGGGAAGCTTTCAACGGTTATCGTTATTACCGTATAACAGGTTTTTTGCATCCGTTTCAGAATGTTACGGGCATCAACCTGCAACTCTACCAGGCGCTTTTAGCCTTTGGTTCGGGGGGATGGTTCGGCCTGGGATTGGGAGCCAGCCGTCAAAAGACAGGCTACCTGCCCTTTCCCTATACCGATTCGATCTTTCCGATCATCGGAGAAGAACTGGGCTTTATCGGCTGTACGGTCATCGTCGTGCTGTTCATGGTGCTGGCATTTCGCGGGTTCCGCCTGGCGAGGCGCTCGCCGGACATCTACGGCTCGCTGCTGGCGACTGGTATCACGACCTGGCTAATCGTGCAGGCGATGATCAATATCGGCGCGAATACGGGCACGATCCCCTACACGGGGGTGCCGCTGCCGTTTATCAGTTTCGGTGGCTCATCGCTGGTCGTTTCGCTGGCGGCCATCGGCGTGCTGCTGAATATCTCGCGCTACATACGCGAACCGGAGGACCCGGTGCTTTCACGCCAGACGCTCACGTTTCGCAAAAGGCGCGCGGGGAAGCAATATGTAACACCGGCTTAAAGGATTTGTAATGCGAGTGCTTGTATCAGGCGGAGGTACCGGCGGGCACATTTACCCGGCTCTGGCGGTAGCGACGCAGTTACGGACGGAGTATGATGCCGAGATACTGTTTCTCGGCAGCGATGACGGATTGGAGACAGAACTGGTGCCTGCGGCAGGATTTCGCTTAGCCACGGTGCGGGCCGGCAAATTGCGGCGCTACATCTCGCCTGAGACTGTGACAGGCGTGTTGCGCGTGCCGCTGGGCATGGTACAGGCGATCAACATCGTGCGGGCATTCCGGCCACAGGTAGCGTTTACCAGCGGAGGGTATGTAGCGGTTCCCGCAGGGCTGGCCGCCCGCCTGAACGGCGTACCGCTGCTGATGCACCAGCAGGATGTGCCGCCCAACCTGTCGAATCGCCTGGTAGCGCCGCTGGCGACACGCATCTCGGTTGCATTTGCCGATTCGCTGGCCTATTTTCCGGCCCGCAAAAGCGTACAGCTGGGCAACCCGATACGCCAGGCAATGCTGGATGCGCGCCAGGTAACGCCGCAGGAGGCACGGGCCGGACTAGGATTCGCGAAGGATGCGCCTTTGCTGCTCGTTACCGGGGGCAGCCAGGGAGCAAGGCACCTGAACCAGGTCGTATGCCAGGCATTGCCGGAATTGCTGGCCTGCTGCCAGGTCTTACAGATCAGCGGCAAGGAGTTATACAACGAGACGCAGGCATGGTCTGAAGGAATGCTGGCGAATGTGGATGAAGCGACCAGGAAGCGCTATCGCCTGGTCGCCTATCTCAGCGCCGAAATGCCAATGGCATTGCAGGCAGCAGACCTGGTGTTGTGTCGTTCCGGCGCATCCACCTTGAGCGAACTGGCGGTATTAGGCAAGCCGAGCATCCTGGTTCCGCTGCCGCCCGCTATTGGCAGTTCGCCGCAAGAGGCAAACGCGGCCATGTTTGCTCGCAAGCAGGCAGCCGAGGTGATTAAGGATAACGATTTGAAACCAGGAATACTTGTAGAGCGTGTAAATTATACTATCACATCTATTACACTTCTAGAATCAATGGCGAGTGCGGCGCGAGCTTTTGCCAGGCCACAGGCGACGCAGGAGATCGCGGCGGAAATAGTAAAGATTGCTAAAGTAAAATAATGAGCGCATCGACGAAGTATGAACAACTGAATAAAGCGCGCTTGCATTTCATGGGCATTGGCGGCTCAGGTATCTCGGCAGTAGCTCAGATGGCAATGCTGGGCGGGGCAACCGTGACGGGTTGCGATCAGTCGGAGTCGTCGACGACGCATTTGCTGGAACGGCTCGGTGTGCCGGTACAGATTGGGCATAGCCCCGAGCACCTGGCCGGAGCCGACGCCTTGATCTACGTACCGGCGGTGGCCGCGCTGAATCCCGATAACCCGGAACTGGTCGCGGCCAAAGCCAGCGGCATGCCTGTGATGACATGGCAGGAGATGCTGGGCAGGTGGCTGGAGGGCAAGTGCCTGCTCTCGGTGAGCGGCGTGCATGGCAAGGGCACGACCACAGCTCTGCTGGCGCTGATGCTGGTCGATGCGGGGCTTGATCCGTGGTGTGAAATCGGAGCCGTTGTGCCGCGTTTCGGCGCCAACTACCGTTTGGGCAAGAGCCAGTACTTTGTCAACGAGGCCGACGAGTTCAATAACAATTTCTGGCACTACCACCCGCGCCTGGCCGTCGTGACTTCAATTGAATTTGAGCACCCGGAGTTCTTCGCGAACTACGAAGAGTACCTGGCGGCTTTCGAGCATTTTGTACGCGGCATGGATATGCAGGGAGACTGGCCTTTCCCGCCAACGCTGGTTGTGAACAGCGACAGTCCTGGCTGCCTGGAACTGCTTGAGCGCGTCGCGGGCTGGCCGGGGCGCATCATCACATACGCGATTGAGGGAAAAGCGGACTTTATCGCCTATGATCTAAAGCTGGATGGAGAAACAAGCTTCCGCGTGCGGACCGCGGATGGCTCATTTGATGAAATACATGCTATTCATTTACAACTGCCGGGAGCGCACAACATCCAGAACGCGCTGGCAGCACTGGCTGCGGCGAGAGCTATCGACCTGGATACGAAGGTCATCGTGAGGACGCTGGAAGATTTTGGCGGTATCCGCCGGCGCTTTGAGATTCGCCACCAGGGGCCGCTGTCGCTCAATGGAGAGCCGCGGGATATTGTGCTGGTCGATGACTACGCGCATCATCCTACGGCAATCGCGGCAACCCTGGAGGCCGCGCGCCGGCGCTATCCCGCGCGGCGATTGGTCGCGGTCTACCAGCCGCATATGTACAGCCGGACGAAGACCTTTTTCGAGCAGTTTTTGACGGCATTTGATAGCGCGGATGTCGTCGTACTCGCCGATATCTATCCGGGGCGCGAACACGATACCGGCCTGATACATACACGCGCCCTGGTCGAGGCGATGGCGCAATCGCCACGTTACGCCCGGGGTGGAAAATCGGTTATCTACGCGGGCAACGTGCCGGAAACCGCTACGGCACTACGCCATATCCTGCGCAGTGGCGACCTGGTCATTATCATGGGAGCTGGCGATATTTATCGCGCCAGCGAGATGCTCTTGCAGGATAGGCAGTCCCAGGAGAACGAGGCCTTATGACGTTCGAGATCGATACAACCTATGAGCAGCTGCGCCCCTACTTCCAGGGACGCATACGGCGCAATGAGCCGCTGTCGCGTCATGGCACCTTCGGTGTTGGCGGTCCGGCGGACATCTGGATTTCGCTCGAGACGGCAAAGGAAGTTATCGACCTGGTGCGCCTGTGCATGCAGGATCGCTGGCCGCTGTTGCTGGTTGGGAACGGCACCAATACGCTGTACGCCGACGCGGGGGCGCGCGGCATTGTCGGGCGCATTGCTCTGAACAACTACGAGATCGAAGACCATGGCAATGGAACGGCGCTGCTGCGGGCGGGCGCGGGCGTAAGCTGGCCGCGTTTGCTGAACGAGCTGGCCAACCTTGGTTGGGGCGGACTGGAATTTGGGCCGGGGATACCTGGCACGCTTGGTGGGGGCATTATCTCTAACGCGGGGGCCCACAACAGCGAGATCGGTGAGGTACTGGAATGGGTAGAGGTACTGGATGCGCGGCGCGGCTCCGAGTCAGAGGATGGGATTACAGTACCCAACCTGCGGCGTTATACGCGTGATGAATTGGACTTGAGCTACCGGCATAGTCGTTTTCGCTCAGAGCGGCGCGTCCAGTTCGATGAGCAGGGCTACCCCGTTGTGGCGCCTGCCGGACTGATTGAACCCGCCGAGATCATTTTGCAGGTGGCTGTGCGGCTGCATCGAGACAATCCTGAGAAACTGAAAGTACTCATAGAACAATACAAACAACATCGTAAGATGACGCAGCCGCCGCAGCAGAGCGCTGGCTCAGTCTTCAAGAACCCGCCGGGTGATTTCGCGGGTCGCCTGATTGAGCAGGCTGGTTTAAAGGGCCGCGTTCATGGCAAAGCGCAAATTTCTGAGCGCCATGCCAACTTTATCGTCAATCTAGGAGGAGCCAGCGCCGCCGATGTGGTCGCGCTGATAGTCGAGGCTCGCAATCGGGTGCGCGCACTGTTTGGAGTAGAGCTGGAGCTGGAAGTCGAGCTGCGCGGAGAATGGGGAAAATCATGACTGAGTATAAACGGCCAAAGGAACAGATCGCCCATCGCTATCGCTATCACCAGCCAACGGGCGAGGGCATGGCAAGCAGGCCGGTAAATAGAGGCCGGAGAGCGACGGTATCGTCGCCGGATACACATGCGCGCAGGCGTGTGGTCAGGAATCCCGACCACATCATGCAGCCGCCGACATGGGCCGAGAGGCGAGCGCGGCAGCATCGTCCAACGGCGGAATCATATACTGGAACGCGGTTCGCGCGGCGCAGCCTGGCTATGACAGGCGAACCCGCTCCCACCGGACGCGTGCGCGTTGCGAAGCCACTGCCGCGCATGCGAGCCGGCTCGCACATTCCGAGGCGCAGCGGGCAGCACCAGGCGCGTCGTGGAGGCTTGTGGAAGCGCATATTGGGAATGCTGGGTCTGGCTATTGTGGGTATACTTGGCGTCAGTTTTGCGCTCACCAGTCCAACCTTTCAAATACAGCGGGTTGATGTCGAGGGGACGCAAAATCACTTGCTGGCGCAAAGTATCCAGCAGATGGGCGAGCAGAACCAGAACATCTTTCTTCTCGATACACAGGCACTGACGAATCGTATCGATGCATTGCCGGTGGTGGCTTCTACCAATGTCGCCAGGCAGTTGCCCAACCACCTGACGATAACAGTTGTGGAGCGGATCCCTGTATTGCTCTGGCAGACAAAACAGGGCACATACAGTGTAGATAAAAGTGGGGTGGTCATCGCTCCCGCGAGTGGAACAGCGGGAGCAGCCCATTTACCAACCGTTGTAGACATGCGAACCGGAACCGCGATTCAGCAGGTACATCCAGGCGCCCGGCTGAATGCGATGGATATCGCATTTGCGGCGCAAATATTCGCGCAATTGCCGCAAATGATAGGCGGTTCCAACTTCACGCTGCGCTACAACGGGGCGGGGAGCGGTGGTGAGGGGGAAAATGGGTCGTTCGTGGTCGCGAGTTCAAATGGCTGGTTAGCCTATCTGGGCGGGGCGGATGATACGAATCCATTAAATAACCGGCTGATTGAACTCCAGCACATTCTGAACCTGGCGCAACAGCAACAGCTACGCCTGGCAACTGTTGACCTGCGCTTTGGATTACGCCCTGTCTATACATTACAATCGTCGTCGTAGTTGTTCCCGCGCGGGAACTCATTGTAGAATTGCAGCCTGATACGGGGCCTGAACGAGGCCAATCATGAGGTTGAACAAACGAATCGGCTCGCCCGGGCCCACGTCAGGCTACAACATAAAACCGTAGTGCGTCTCATATAACCGCCCAAGCGGCAACAAATGGAGCGTGTATCGTGCAAGAGCGGGTGATCGTCGGTATCGACGTAGGAACAACAAAAATCTGTGTCCTCGTTGGCGAGTTGGACCGCGACGGGAAGCTGAATATTGTTGGCGTTGGCACCTGCCCTTCACAGGGTTTGCGCCGTGGGGTGGTAGTGAACATCGAAGAAACGGTCACTTCCATTGCAGCGGCGCTGGATCGTGCAGAACGCCTTTCAGGGAAAACTATTACCACTGCTTACGTGGGAATAGCCGGCAGCCATATCGAGTCTGAAAATAGCAAGGGCTTTGTCGCCATCTCGCCAAGTCATCGCGACATCGTGCATAACGACATTAGCCGCGCTATCGAGGTCGCGCGCGCAATTCCCATTCCCGCGAATCGCGAGGTTATTCATGTGATTCCTCGCGGCTATGTTGTAGATGGTCAGGAGGGCATCAAGAACCCTATTGGCATGTCCGGTTTCCGCCTGGAAGTGGAGACGCACATCATTACGGGCGCGGTGTCATCTATTCACAATTTAATTAAGTGCGTGCATAAGGCGCGGGTAGAGATCGAGGACCTTGTTTTGGAGCCGCTGGCTTCCAGCGAGGCAGTGCTGGGGGACGGCGAAACCGATCTCGGTGTCGCGCTGGTCGATATCGGCGGTGGTACGACCGATGTCGCGGTTTTCACCGATGGAGCTATCTGGCAGACGGTGGTGCTGCCAATCGGCGGGAACCTGATCACCAGCGATATCGCCATTGGACTGCGCCTGCCTTTCGGCGTCGCCGAGGAACTCAAGGTAACCTATGGTCACTGCGACCCCTCGACCATCGCCGATGATGATATGATCGACCTCTCGCAGTATATGCCTGATTGTAACGACCTGGTACCGCGCAAGCTGCTCGCCGAGATCATCGCGGCGCGGGTAGAAGAGTTGTTCGAGATGGTGCATGAGGAGATCAAGAAGTCCGGCTATGACGGGCTACTGCCGGCAGGACTGGTCGTGACCGGTGGAACGGCGGAACTACCCGGCATCCTGGACGTAGCGGGCCAGATTCTGGACCTGCCGGCGCGAATCGGCACGCCATTGGGATTGCACGGGCTTGCCGATTCGATCAGTCGCCCGGCTTATGCCACTTCGGTTGGATTGTTGTTGTGGGGATTGCGCCACACCTCATTCCTGACCGAGGAGGAAGAGCTGGCAGAAATTGACCAGGGAACTATGCTTGCTCGCTTAGGCCGCTGGCTGCGAGCGTTTATACCTTGAGATTGTTCCGGGGGCAAGCACTTGCCCCCACCATTGCCATCACCTGTTTGTTGAGTACGGAAGGACTTGAGCGGGGAGACCATTAGACCTTTCGAGGCAACAAAACAAGGAAAGGGGGCCACAAATGCTACCATTAGGAAATCATCAAGTTGAGGGCTTCGCCCAGATACGCGTGATCGGTGTTGGGGGCGGAGGAAGTAATGCGGTGAACCGCATGATACAGGCAAATATGATGGGCATCGAGTTTATCGCTGTCAATACCGATGCCCAGGCGTTGCTGCAGACGGAGGCACCGCATTATATTCGTATCGGCGATAAGCTGACCCGTGGCCTCGGGGCGGGTGGCAATCCAAGCGTGGGGGCGAAGGCCGCGGAAGAGAATGCCGAGGAACTCTACGAGGCGCTCAAAGGCTCTGATATGGTCTTCATCACCGCGGGCATGGGCGGGGGCACCGGCACCGGCGCCAGCCCGATCATCGCGCAAATCGCACGCGAGGTCGGGGCGCTGACCGTCGGCGTCGTGACCAAGCCATTCACGTTTGAAGGAAACAAGCGCCGCCTGGCCGCTGAAGAGGGCATCGCTAATCTGAAACAGCACGTGGATACGTTGATCACGGTGCCAAATGACCGCCTGTTGCAGGTGGCAGATAAGAAGATGCCCTTGAAAGAGGCTTTCCGGCTGGCCGACGACGTGCTGCGACAGGGCATTCAGGGCATCAGCGACCTCATCACCGTGCCCGGTCTGATCAACCTGGACTTTGCCGACGTAAAAACCATTATGTCGGCGGCGGGCTCGGCGCTGATGGCGATTGGCGAGGCCACCGGCGAGTCCCGCGCTGTCGATGCCGCGCATATAGCGATTTCCAGCCCATTGCTCGATATCGATATCAACGGGGCGCGCGGCGTCCTCTTCAATATCACCGGCGGACTCGACCTGACGCTTTTCGAGGTGAACGAGGCGGCTGATATCATCAGCAAGGCAGCTCACCCGGAGGCCAATATCATCTTCGGCGCCGTTCAGGACCCGGCTTACGACGGCAAAGTGAAGATCACTGTGATCGCTACGGGCTTCGACGCACGGGGGCAAGTGGTCGGCGCGCAGGCTGGTCGCATGGAGTACAACCGGAATATGTTCTACACAGGCGCATCGTCACCCAACGCCGGTTCTGGCGGGCGCCCGGTGCAGCAGAGCAGTTACAGCCCGCTGCCCGTTACGCCGCCGCCACTGAATATTGCCAGGCATCCAACGGGACCGCTTCAGAACGCCGGACGGGCCATGCCGCCTGCTCCGCCAGTGCAGGATCCCATCTCGTCTTCGGCCCGTCAACCCCTGGCTTCCCTCAGCCGTGGCGATATGGGACGCGGGGATGTCGATGACGACCTGTACGATGACGGCGAGGATACAGGCGATAGGATGGAAATGTCGGCCCAGGCATCGCATTCACAACTGCCCGTGCCGGAGCCGGAGGCGCAGCCGTTACAGCGCCCCGCCGCGGACGCCCGCCAGCAGCGCCCGGTCCGACGCATGGACCCCAAGGCGCTCGATCTGCCACGCGGCAACCGCAATACGCCACAGGGTGATGTGATCGACATTCCGGCATTCTTGCGCAAACGGTAATCTAAACCGCTCATAAAAAATGGGCAAACCAGACAAGCTCTGGTTTGCCCATTTTTTATGAGTGGTTTAGATGCGCGCTATCCTGTTCATTGTTTTGCCAAGGTTGCCGGGGATGTTTTCATTCAAGCCGATATGGTTGATGACGACGCGAGCGCCGGGGATGCCGGTGATTTCTTTCTCCAGCATGTACTTCATCTCATTGTTCGGCACCTCACCGTAGAGGCTGACGATATAGTTTTCGACCAGAGCCGAGAGGTTCTTAGCGCCCTCGAGCTTGCCTGCAGCCTTCAACCTTTCAATCAATGCGTTCACCTGGTTCAAGAGCTCATCCTCGGCCACCAGGAAGTTCAGCACGTCGAGGACACCGGGTATCTTGCGCAGGGCCTCTTCAACTTCCACTTTTTGCGCTTCCAGTTCGACCTTGCCATACAGCGCCAGTACGACGCCATCAGGCTCCTCACGATCAATAAAGACCTTGACGGGGTGAGCGCTCCAGGCAGTACTGCTGATGGTCACAATTTCATGAACCCTATCTTCAGCCTCTTGTAGCACGGCCTCCGGCGACGTGAACGGCCTGGAGAACGGCTCCGCCTTGTGCGTAGCAGCCATGGGGTCTTCCAATCCCCAGCCCAGAATGCCGACCAGCACCAGCACAAGACCAGCGATAGTAACCCAGGGGGCGCTGGTAATGAAGAAGATACCGGAGATAGTGATGAGGATGGCCACGCTCAGGACAATCGGCCAGTAACTGGGGCCTGGCAGATGAACGTGGCTCTCTTCCCCGGCCTCTTCTACTTCTGGTGAGGCAGGATGGGCAAGCTGATCCTCTATGATGCGCGTATTTTGAAGAGAAGTATCCATAAGTTCTCTCTTTCCATTCGAGTTTGGTCTATGATCCAGCGATCTACTCGGAAACAGTTTCCTGGCAATATTCCTATTATGAGAATACCAGATATACGCGGCTGATGCAAGCACTTATGAGATTGAGGGCATGAACAGGCTCGAATCAAGCCACATCCTGTTATCAGGCGTAAGCTTGCAGGCAGGCCTCGACATCAGCAATTGCCTGAGCGGTTTCTTGAAAGAGGATGGCATGAATACCAAACTTACGCGCTTCGACCACTGACTTCTCGATATCATCGAGGAAGACGGTCTCTTCGGGCTTTACGCCAGGACGCTCGCAGGTAATCTCGAAAATGCGGCGTTCCGGCTTGCCGGTCTTCTCTTCGTAAGAGTAAATGATGAGATCGGCCATTTCCGCGAAATGAAAACGTTTCTGTTCTACGCGCCTGGCCCCAGGAACGCCGTTGCTGAGGATGGCCGTTCAATAGCGCGGGCGCAGGCTTCTGAAGTAGGCGGCCAGCTCGCTATTGAGTTCACCGCAATAGCTGTCCCAGAAATCCAGCATAAACTCGTCCACCTGCGCCCGATTCATGCCAAAAATCTCGCCAAGTTTCTGGAGCATTTCCTCTTCCGTGAATTTTCCGTAGGTAGCGTCTATGAGCCAGCCCGTACTGAAGTGGCGCTCACGTAGTTCGCCTGGCTTGAGGCCCAGCCGTGCTTCCCACCTTACATGCATATCAGTCTCAATTTCGTTCTCCAGCACGCCGCCAAGATCAAAGACAATGGCCCGGATTGTCATAACTAGATTCCTTTCAGCCTTCTATTTTGCGAGCCATCCCACCGTGGGACGCAGTCTGTCATTCTGAGCGACAGCGAAGAATCTACGTTCATGGCGATTCCTGTGCCGAGGCTGCGGATTCTTCGCTGCCGCTCAGAATGACATGCGGGCAGGCTCAAGAACTTTGGCCTCCAGACTACCTGAGCTGCGGATTCTTCGCTGCCGCTCAGAATGACATGCGATGAGGAGCCGCTTCCCGATACTGGTTGTTCAACTTCAAATTTGGCTTTCCGCTCAAAATCCCAAGATCAACCTCACAGTGGCCATCAGTTCTGCATCTAAGACACCCGGGCAACGACCGCCGTCACATTGTCCGGGCCGCCCTGCTCGTTTGCCAGTTCGATCAGCCGCTGCACGCTTTGCCGCGGCTCGAATTGCTGCACAACTTGGGCGATCTGTTCATCGCTGATGATTCTTGAAAGGCCATCGGTGCAAAGCACAACGATATCGCCAGATTGCACCGGTTCTGTGAAGACATCCACCTCGACAAAGGGATCAGTACCCATGCAGCGCGTGATCTTATTGCCCTGCTGCGCGCGCGCCTGCTCTACAGTCAACAGGCCAGCCCGCACCTGCTCTGCTTCCGGCGTGTGATCCTGCGATACCTGCTTCACCTGCCCATTCCGCACAATGTAAGCACGGCTATCACCCACGTTTGCCACATAAAGTGTATCGCCTTTCAGTACTGCCGCGACGCAGGTCGATCCCATACTATGTTCCTGATCCGGCGGCTGCGCCTGGTTTTGATTAGCTGCATAGATGAGCGCACTCGCATGTTCCACGGCATGGCGCAGAGAAGCTGCGATATCGTCGCTCTCATTCTGGTAATAGGCCTCGCGCACATGTTTGATGACCATTTCGCTGGCCACTTCTCCCTTAGTATGCCCTCCCAACCCGTCGGCCACCACAAACAGAGCACCTTTTTTCGTCATTATCTGGGTATCATCAGGAATAACAGAGATCATATTATCTTCATTACTTTCACGCTTGCGTCCGATATCAGTTAGTTGAGCGACATTCAGGCTAAATTGCTGTACCATAAGAATAGGTTCCTTTCCTTTCATCTTAGAAACAAATTCACGCGTATGTTCAATCAATGCCGTCTTTGCCAGATCATACAGGATGGCTCCCCATAGCCTGGTCACACCCGCCTGCCCGCGTTCAAGCAGCGCCTCGCGGTAACAGTCATAGAAGGTCTGCATCATCTCGCGGCCAAATTCCCGCCTGAACCGGCGAGGATAGCATCGCAGGAGCAGACTATAGCAATGTTCCGAGAACGATGCGTTCCTCTTCAATGGAGTTGTCGTCATGGCAGGCCTCCAATCTGTTTCGGATTGGCTAAAATCTGCTTGCTCTCGATGATGCTTACCAGTTGCTCGAGCCTTTGAGCCTCGGCTTGCAGGACACGCAGGCCGAAGTTGGTCAGGCGATAGTAGCGACGGCGCTCATCATCCAGTTCGGGGTCTGGACGTTCAGCCGCCTGTTCTATTAAGCCGTCTGCCAGCATGCGCTTAATGGAGCCATAGAGCGTTCCCGGCCCCATGCGCATGGTTCCCTGAGTGCGCGCGGCGATCTCCTGCATAATGCCATAACCATGCCGCTCGCCATCCGCCAGGGCCAGCAGGATATGAAAGACGGCCGGTGTCAAAGGAAGCAGGTCCTCCGGGTTCTTTTGCGCTTTCTTCATCGAACCTCCATTTCGATATAGGAAAACCTACGAAGTTACTATATCACTAACGGATATATCCGTTAGTGATATAGTAACCGGAAAAGGGGAGATTGTCAAGGGGCTATTGGCTCAATAAACGTTTATACTACTATGTGAGCAAGCAGTTCTATTACAAGCAGGTTGTTAATAGTGATTTACCTGTCAAGCCCTGATGTGCGGTTACTCATTTTATATCACTTCAGAGGCAGCGGCAACGTCGCCTGATTCGGAAGCTGCTCTGGCGCAACCTGTGGTAAGGTGAAGACGATGCGGGCGCCATGCTGATCTGTATTTTCGGCGTGGATAGTCCCGCCGTGGGCTTCGACGATGGCGCGGACGATGGTGAGACCGAGGCCGCTGCCGCCGGTGGAGACCTGGCGCGAGGCATCGGCGCGATAGAAGCGGTCGAAGACGCGCGGCAGGGCAGAGGTGGGGATGCCCTCGCCGGTATCGGTAACGGAAACTTCGAGCATATTGCCGCACGCCTGAGCATCGATGGTGACGGTACCACCGGATGGGGTGTGGCGCAGCGCGTTATCGCAGAGATTGGTGAAGACCCGTTTGAGCATGTCTTGATCGGCCCAGGCGGGTGGCAGATTGTAGGCAATGGCGTTGCGTGGCTCTACATTGGCGCGCTCAAATTCGGGACTCAGGACGGCCAATACGTCATCGACCAGCGCGGCCAGGCGTATTGCTTTGCGTTGGGGCTGCATGACGCCGGCCTCTACTTTCGCCATCATATGCAGGTCCTTGACCATACGGTGCAGGCGTAGGGTTTCGCGCACGATAACGCGGCCTGTGGCCTCGTAGTCCTCGCGGCTGGTATTGACACCATCCACCAGCGACTCGCCTAATCCGGCGATGGCGGTGAGGGGAGTTGCGAGGTCATGGGTAATGTTCATGATGAGTTCGCGGCGGAAGAGTTCCTGGCGGTGCAGTTCGTTGACATCAGCCTCGAGTTTGGCGGCCATTTTATTGAAAGTACCGGCAAGCTCACCCAGCTCGCCACCTGCTCCTGTCGTGACGCGGGCGCTGTAGTCGCCAGACGCGAGTACGTGCGCGGCACTCGTCATTTTGGCGAGCGGGCGTGTGATGGTGCGTGAGAAGAGAATAGCAGCCAGGGTTGCGAGTACAGCTACGACGAGCGCGGCGATCAGGATGAACTGGCGCACGGTGGCGATAAAAGGCGGAATGGTGTCGGCGACTGCGAAACGGGGTATGACGACCAGGATACCAATGACCCGGCCGCTGCTCTGACCACCCTCGAATACCGGTTCGACTACAAATGGGCGCGTGGAACTTCCGGGTGTACCGTTGCCAAGATCACCCACAGTTGTCGTGCCCAAACGAGCATTACGAATGGCAGTGACTAATTTGGTGTAATCGCTCTGCTGTATCGCAGGATCGGTTACTTTCACTAAAAGAGCGCTCGTAAGAGGATGCAGGCCACCTATGCGTGGATAGACAAGCAGAGCAAATCTATTAAAGACGAGCAAGAGATTATCTTGATTTTCAGCGTTCTGCTGCGGTGTATTCGGCAAAACGTTATTGACGGCCATTGCAAGCGTGCCATTCTGGGTATAACTGACGCCCAGCCGTTGTGAGAGGCTATTCGCAACATCAACGAGTTGTTGTTGCTCATTGGCTCCATAATAATAGTTAATGGCGAAGATTACCGCCAATGAGAGTATTGTGGTCGCGATCAACGCTACCAACATTGACCCCAGGGCCAGCCGCCAGCGAATACTCTGCCACCAACGCATGCGCATAGATATAGTTCCTTTGAAATGATTCATGGAAAACCTTAAACTGCTGTACGCGCTCCTACTTCAAATTTATAGCCGATACGCCAGACGGTTTTGATATAGCGATAGTCGGTATTTGCCTCGATTTTCTTGCGCAGCGCGCTGATATGTACATCGACGATATGACCATCGCCGTAGTAGTCATAGCCCCAGATTTTGTTCATCAGGATTTCGCGCGTAAAAACGCGATCGGGAGACTGCGCCATCAGGGCCAGCAGGTCAAATTCGGTCGGCGTTAGCGTGACTTCGAAGCCATTCACTTCGACGCGGCGTGCTAACAGGTCGATAGTAAGGCTGGGAAAGCGCAGTACGGTCTTCGCGCTCGAAGCGTGGCCGTCCGCAGCCTGCCCTTCGCCAGCATCTGTATCACCCACACGCCGCAGGATGGCTCGCACTCTGCTGACCAGTTCGCGCGGGCTGAAAGGTTTCGTCAGGTAGTCATCGGCCCCCAGGTCAAGTCCGGCAATGCGATCTTCCTCGTCGGCACGCGCCGTCAGGATCAGAATGGGCGTTTTTGACCATGCCCGAATGCGGCGGCAGACCTCGAAGCCATCGATGGCGGGCAGCATGATATCCAGGATGACGAGATCAGGATGCGTGCGCGCGTGCAGTGCCAGCCCATCGGCACCATCTTTGGCGACTACGACATCGTAGCCGGCGTTTTTCAGATAGAGATTGAGCAGGTGAATGATGCCATCTTCATCTTCAATAATGAGGATTTTCTGGGCCATGCTATGAACTCTCCTACATATACCCTTGTTTTTAAATAGTACCACACCTTTTTGCTGAAAGCAGGATATTTTCAATCGTTCTCACGCCCATCGGACGAATCTTGAGCAAATCTTGAACTTTTAACTACGCCGCCCGCTCATCGCCCTTCCCATGACACCTGACAACGAGAGATACGAGGGATGACAGCTATTCTGACAGCTTATCATGCCGCAAGAACCTCTCCATCGCATGAGCAGCCTCTTCGTGCATCTCACGAGTTACATGCCCATAAATGTTGGCAGTGATCGCGTAACTCGCATGTCCTAATATTGCCTGCACCGTCTTCATTGGTATACCCATACTCAACAGGAGTGTAGCGGCACTATGTCGTAATTCATGGAAATGCATAGCTGGCACTCCTGCCCGTTTGAGCAACGAATAGAACCGCGCACGCAGGGTACTCGATGACAGAAACCCTCCAGCAGTATTCGGGAAAACCAGGCCAGTATCCTCTTTCCAACCCTTCTTAACTCGCTCTTGTTCCTGTGCCACGCGATGCTTAGACAACACTTCTCTCACGAAGGGAGCGAGCGTAATCGTGCGCCGACCGCTCCTCGTTTTTGGCTCGCCCATAACAAAGCCGTGAGTAGCGACATAGGAGAGCGTCCACTTCACATCGAGATATCCCTCATCCAGGTGAACATCTTCCCAATGCAGGCCAAGTAGCTCACCCTCTCGCATACCGGTTGCCAGGGCAACAATGAGTACCGTGCGCATCCACTCTTTCTTTGCCGCCGCTATCAATCGATGTGCCTGTTCAGGTGTCAGTGTCTTGCCCTCCGGAGTATCTACTCTTGGCAGGTCAGCACCTGCACTCGCATTTATTCCCACCAACCCCAGGCGCCTAGCATGTTCTAGCGCCTTGTGAAGGACATTATGCATGGTGCGAATGCGATTGGGGGAAGCCCCAGTTCTCTGCTTTTCGGCATAGAACTTCTGGATATGCTGTGGTGTTAATTTCTGTAGCTTCAAGTGGCCCAGCGCAGGAATCAGGTGCGCATGGATAATACACCGATACAACTGATAAGACCCCGGACGAAGCTGCGGCTTCCGCACATCCTCTAACCAATATTCAAGGAACTGCTTCACTGTCTGCTGGGGACCAGTCGCCAGCTTCCCCTGTTCTAGTTCGCGTTGCGCCACCCATATTTTCCGCTCAACTTCACGCTCTGTTTTCCCATAAAAGTACTTGCGCTTATGATCTTCCAGCGTGATAAAACCAGAATAACGCCCATCTGCACGCTTATAGACCGACCCATCACCACGCCTGCGTGATTTTTCCTTAGCCATCGCGATTTCTCCTCATGAAGAAAAGCTGTTCTATATTCAAATCGGCTACCAGTAAATCACTCCTACAAACCCGCTAAAACCACGCCTACGCACTCTGTTCCTCGCACTGCTTGAGCCACTTTTGTAGCGACTCAGGATGGATGCGCCGCACTCCTCGCAATTGAATAGACGGCAACCCCTTATAATAGATCAGGTTATACACCGTTTGCCGACACACGCCCAACTGGACAGCCACATCAGGTATAGAAAGCAACAATGGTTGCGCTATCGATACTTTTTTTCGTCGTGCCATAAACCTCCTCCTCACTGAACAGGGGCGGCAGTATCCAGGAATCGGCTCCCATCAAACACTGCTACGAATTCTGTTCTTCACGGTTGTGTTAACAGCAAGCTATTAAAAATCTGCACATGCTATAAGCATAGGCAAAAACAAAAAAACTATGCTGTGAGCATAGTCTCATACAAGTCCCGAATACGTCCTCCTTGCCTTCTTGCACTTCACTCCTCTGAAAAGCGACAAAGCAGCCAGGCATAAAACTCTGGATAGCGATGTTCGATCAAGGTGAGGATGTCCTTGAACCCTCTCCTTTCGCACGTTTCCAGCAGGTACACTCCAATCACTTCATGCCTGACATGCCACCAGGCAGGCCGGGTCGGGTCATTCCCCAGGATGTACACCTCCCCATCAGTTCGGAACACCAGTTCCTGAAGAGGACATCGCAACACATACTGCTCTACTCGTTCCCAATCCATGGTTCGCTCCTTCTCTGCATCAGAAGGTGACACAAGTAAAAAAGCTGTGCCCTATTCCCACCAGAACCATCACTACCCTGGCCGAAACGCCCGTGCCACATGCTCCCAAACGATTAGAGTGTAGGTGTTCTGTATCAGATCGGAAATCAGCCGTGAGATGAATGCCTGCTTGCACCGATGCAGTGCCGAGGCATCAATCCAGGCATCCACCATCGCTCTCAACCCCTCGTGCAACGCATCAGCTGCCGCATAGCCATTCGGAGCCTCATGCATCACTCTGCTCGCCCAATCCTGCACTTGGCGATCATCCAGGAGATTGCGGTAGAGCGTCATCGTAAAGAGGTTTTCACAAGTCTGCGCTTCTCCCACCAGTAATGCGACCAGGCCATCCCAATCCGCATACGCCAGCGCTGAACCAGCCAGGTCCCACACCAACAGTAACAGGCTCGCATCATGCTGCCTATTGCGACCAGGAAAGCGCGTGAGCCAGTGGTCCAATGCCAGCCTCACCCACATTTCTACCAGCCGACCAGCAGCACCCTCATTCGGTTCATGGGCTACCAGTTCCACAAGCTCATTCATCAGTTGTTCCTCATTGCTGAGGTGCAGGTGTATCAGCCAGGTGAACTTGTTTTCCCAGCCGTTGTACGTGTTCAGTTCCAATTTCACCTCACTTTCATCTTCAACTTGCCCAACGTCGTTGGTTACGCTGGTACGCCCAGATGTTAATCACGCGCCGCGACAGGTTGCGCCGCCCCTCATGCAGATCGATGAGCGCCTCTAACAAGGCCTTGCGGCACCGCCGCTTATACTCTTTATAATCCTGGGTGAATTCCTCACACTGCACCAGTGCCCAGGATGACCGTTTGACTACCGGTGTGTCGCTCTCTCCAGGAATGCCAGCAGTATCACTCACTTCACTGGCCGCCGCATCACCTGCTGAAGCCTCATGCCCCGACTGTTCCATGGACTGCTGCTCAAGCTCAGCGAACAACCGGGCGCGGAGGTCAGATACCTTTTCAGGGAAGAAATGACGCGAGTAGCGAATGCGCCGAGCACGACTCACCAGTTCCACGGTGTAGCTCTGCCGTTCCTCAACCACCTTGCCTGTCTCATCCAGACCGATCACCGCTGCCTCCCGTTCTTCCCGCCGGATGCCCTTTTCACCCGCGGTCAGACTTTTCATGAGGTATTTCGTGACGTAGCCAATCACCTGGGGCTTGCGGATCGCTTCCACATGCACGATATAGGCCACCCCATGCCGTGCCGAGCGCCAGGCTTCCTTGAGAATGTCATGCGGAATGAAATCCGCCCCCTTGACCAACAGATGCCAGTGAAACCCATTCTCTTCAAAGTCGCTGTGCCGTTCCAGGACGGCAAAGTATTCGATGGCGTAGGCTTCACGCGCCCCAATGTGTTCACGCCCCCGACCTGTTGAACCGCGCCGCAGGTATTGCAGAAAGGTAGTCAGCGCGCGGGCCGCTTCCTCAACCGTCTTGCCCGCTTTGCTGAGGGTAATGAACAGGGTCGGTTCTGCCGCTTTGACCAGTTGACGCCACTGATCGACTTTGCGTGGTCCACAAAAGAGACAATCCCAGCGATTACAGCGCGCACGAACGACTTCACCGGTCTCCTGATTGATGAAGACGTGACGTAAAGCCCAGGCGTTGGGACAGAATAGGAGCGTTTCTATCCCGTGCTTTTCCGCCAGGTCTGCCTGCTCATGCAGGGGAAGTATGGGAAAACGCGAAGCAGATGTTGTCTCAGTCTCATGTGCCATAGCACCACCTCCCCCTTGGAACCGCACTGCTCAGGAGCAAAAAGAGGAACCCCTCAGGGCTTTTTGTCGTGAAGAACGAACCAGGACGTGTGTGACTTACGCTTAGAAGGGTCAAGGGAAGGCCCCGGCGGTTGTACGACGTGCGGGCGGGGCCCCTTCCCCACCCGCCGCGTACAACCGCCACCCCGCCAGCCAGCACCCATCCCCACCACCCCAGGCGAGCGAGCCGAACAGCGCAACCCGAACGTGGTTGGTCGGCAAGGCGGTGGCGAGAGATAGGCCCCCGCAACAGCCGCACCACCACCCTGATCGGCCAGCCCCCAACTAGTGCAGCCAGGCGAAACGCACCCAGCATACCACGCGCCACAACGGAGCCACCCGCTTCCCCCGCCGCCGTCACCGTTTCATCAACCGTGTCATCTCACTCCCTCCTTCCCATGAGGGTGATGCAGCGACCTTCCATGAGACGGACGCACGGCCAGCCTTACCCCATTGCCACGATAAAGCAGCGAATGATCGCATGCCGCCGCCACATGCCCCGCTGAGCGCACCCCAGACGCCCGCATCACCTGTTCAACCGCCACAAACGCACACGACGCCTCCGCGAACGTCGTGATCGGCAACGAGCGATACCCATCCGCACACTGCGCCCAGGCCGGCCAGATCGCCATATCCAAACGCATCGGGAACTTCTCTTTTCTCTCCATTTCCTCGCCATCACCAGGTGAGCAACCAGCGAGGAGAGAGCAGATGGCACCAATGGCTTGCTTGCCATGCGTCACCATCCTTCTTCTCGAATACGCCGCCACATCGCTTGTGGACTGACCTCATAGTACAAACACAGAAAATCAAACAGGTTGCCAGCCCGTTGCCAGGTGTAACAATACCAATGCGGGTCCGGCCCACCGAAGACCTGAAAGCTGGGACGCACATCCCCACGAGAATGATGCGCTTTGAACGGACACGACCCCAGACCACGCTGATCGAGCACCACGTAGCGACCGATCACCTCGACCAGGTCTTGTGCCTGGCACCATGCTCGAATGCTCGCATACCTCCCATGGCTTGCCATAGGCGCACTCCCTCTCACCTCACCACTCTCCACAGGCCCCTTTCCTGCCGTTGTTTGCCCAGCCACCGCCACCTCTACAGGAACCGCCACCGGCTGGACCTGCTGACAGAGCCAGGTGCAGCACTCGGCCACCGTTTCCCCAACCGGCACCAGGTTCCCAGAGCTATCCATCGCAACAAAGGGATACCAGCCACGACTGAGCCGATGCACCCCCAGGGGCAGTCGAATGAGCGACCCGGACCCACCAGGCGCGAGCATATCCTGCTTGGGATACAACTCGACCCCCAGCGCCACCGCAGAGGGCACGAGCCAGGCGCGTACTAAAGCGGCGGGCGTCGGTTCCCTCAGATGTACCCACAGATGCCCACCGCGCCGGCTGGCTTCCAACACCGAGGGGATACCGGAGTGTGCCAGTTCGCAGGAGAGCGCCGCCAACTGCTCGAGACCCATTTCCCCATCGGCATCGAAGACGGCGAAACGGCACGTACTCTGCGCATCCAGCAGGTACGTGCCCAGCGTCCACTGACCGCACAGATGCGCCGCCAAGAGCGACAGGGAAAGCGGTTCCTGCACCCGCCAGTAGGAGCCATCGCGCTGCTGCACAGCATACTGGTCAGCGCAGTGGACAAACAGCGCGGCATAGGCTGCCAGCAGCTCAGGCGCGACCGGTTCCATCGCCAGCTGCCTCCTGCACCAGCACCTGCAACCAGGCACACACCTCGTGCAGCGTCACGACCCCCAACGTGACAGCCTCACTGATCAGCAGGTCATACGACAACAGGAACAGCACAAACAGTTCCGGGAGCTGCTGTACCTGCTCGAGACAGCCTTGCCGTTGCGCTTCCTGGATGAGCGCACGCAGGGAGCGCCGGACTTGCGCACGCGCCGCCAGGCCGTCACGCCCACTACACCCGTGCAGATGTTCCTCTCCTGTTATCCCCATCGCAGCCCCTCAATCGTCCCAGCAGGGACAACGACCATCACGTGTTGAACCGCTGGCCGTGCGTTCATGTTGGGGTAATGATGCGCTCCATAGAGTTGCCAGGCCAGCAACCCGATCACCAGGATCGTCGCCAGGTAGACGATCAGACGAAATCGCATAGGATACTCCTTTCTTTCTTACAAACTTCATGCTTCTTGCAGGTGCAGCTTGCCCTGAAACTGCTTGTAGGCCTCGATTTGCTCCAGGTAGTCCCGCGCACTGTTGTAGAGGCCCTCCCCCAACTCGGTGCCAGGGGCAGGAGCCGGTAACGGATACGCCTCCAGGTGGGGAATGGAGAGACTGAGTTCCTGTTGCACCGCGTGCCAGAGGACTTGCAAGCGCTCGCTGTAGCCGGCCATGCGCCCGGCGAACTCCTCCCGCAACTGTTCGTAGTCGGCCCGCAACGCCTCCACATCAGCAGCGTAGCGGCCCGTCACCTGCTGCCAGATGCTCGACAACTCGCGCTCTAAGGCATCTTCCGCTTGCTGGACCCGTCCAGACAGCGAGGTGTCATAGTAGCACGCGATGCATTGTTGCAGCAGGGCTTGTAACTCCCCTGGATAGAGCGCTTCCAGGGCATCCAACTCCACGGCTCCCTCCCCATAGCGCTCTTCAAAGCCGCCACGCCGCCGCTCGGTCTCTTTGATGGGTGTGCGTGGCAGGCGGTAATACTGCACTTGTTCCAGGGTTAAGATGACCGGGAACACGCGTACATCCACGTCCAGGCCCAGCGTGCGCACAAAGTACTCCACTTTGCGTGAGACCGAGACCGGCATCGATTGACCCGCCGGGTCGAAGTCCGAGACGTAGAAGATGCGCGCCGGTTTGCCCGCCGCCTCCAAGCGCCGCGCTAAGGCCAGTGTGGCGGTAATCGACAACTCGCCCAAACCGGTTTGCAGGTTCATGCCATAGTGTTGACACAATGGCTCTAGCACGTCGTTCATGGTGGATTTCTCGCACCACAGTTCCAGGTGATACGCCTGTTCCGGTTGGTAGCCGCTGACGCTGTAGTAGGGCAACGCGGGAAAATCCGGCAGTTGGAAGTCCGACTCCCATAAGCGTCCACGCACGCGCACGTCCGGCTCCGGCACCCGATGGGTCGCGTAAACGAGGGGGTCCGGGTTACGCCGGTCATTGAAGGCCGCCGGGTCCACTAAGCGTAAGTAGCGCGCCGCTTTGGAGGCCAGGTTGAGCACATTCCAACACGTTTCGGTATTCTCATACGGCAAGCCATTGGGCATGAGTACCGGCGGATGCTGGCTCACGATCTGGTAGTGGACGCGGCGGATATGTACTTTGGTCGTGTACTGGAACGCTTGCCACAGGCCGGCAAACCATTCGGCCAGCGCCCAATCATTGGGCGTGCCGGTATAGAAAGGGTCATTTTGGGGCGCCAGGGGAATGAGGTCGGTGACCCGTTGCCCCAGCTGCCTGGCTAACCCTTTGATCTGTTCGTAGCTGATCTGATTGGTATCCATCCTCCTCCTCACACAGACACCCGGCGTCACCGAGACCCTGAACGGCCAGGGAACGCCGGGCACATCCATACACAACAACACCCTACAGGCACGTTAGGGATGGCGTTGAAAATGCCGCCACTGATGCCGGTCGGCGAATTGAATCGGTTGGCCCTGTGCCTGAGCAGCACGAATGATCGTTGCTTCCTCACGGGTAAGTCGCCGACCGGACGAGGTGACGTGCAGCACCCCAGTTAGGGGGTCGAAGTGGAGACCGGCATCGCTGGCATGGATGCCGGAGTGGGAGCCGGACGCTTGCCCAGGAAAGGGTTGCCACTCGCTCCATTCCCAGCGGGGTTCGCTGCGGAGGCAGCTACCCCTGCTACCCCGCTATAGCCCGAACTGTAGGCCGTAGCAGGAGCCGTGTTCAGGCCCGGACTGCCCTGTTTGGGTTGCGGAGCAGGCCGCGACCAGGGTGCGACAAATGAGGACCCACGTGCTGCGTCAAATGCGCCCAGACCACCCACGCGACTACCCGCCTTGGAGCGTTCCAGGTCCATATCCACGACCGCCAACAGCAGCGAGACCAGCGGAATGATCGACAGGACAACATAGGTGAGAAAGGTGAGCGCATTACGCTGCACAACCGGCACCGCTTGCAGCCAGGTGGCTCGCTCGATGACGGCCGCCGCCAGCGCGTAGTTACAGAAAATCTCGACCACCTCGACCACCACACAGATGGGCGCATAGGCCCGGATACGTTCATGGTTCATCAAGCGATGCGCCAGGCCACGGCTCACGAAGTAGCCCAGCACACCGAAACCGATGGCAATCGTCCAGGTGATCGCCGGTTGCAGCGCGTCTACCCCATCCAGGGGTGCGAAGAACCAGCGAATGGCGTGCGCCGAGGCCAGCGAAAAGCCCAGCGAGACCAGCCGCAACACCAGGTGTTCGACGCGCCGCACCCACACCTGCTCACTTCCCAGGGTTCGTTGAAACACTTGCATGCGCTTTTGCTTGCTCCTTCCTCCGCATTAGGCAGCCAGGCTGCAAACCAGGGTGTGAAATGAGCCTTTGCCCTTGATGCGCCGCACCTGTAAGGCAATGGCCGACATCTTGGGCGGCAATTCGGCCTGTAACTGCTGGGCCACTTGCTGCAACACATCGGCAGGTTGCCCTTGCTTTTTCAACTCTTTCAAGTGTTCCAGGGTGGGAAACCCTTCACTGACCTGGCACTCGTACTTCTCATCGGTCTCACTATCCAGCACCGTCAGTTTCACCGCATAGCCGGGCTTGGGTTGCCCGGTCATCTGATCGTAAAAGGTACTTTCCAGCACCTGACCACTTAAGACCAATCCTTGCAATAACATCGTTTCGTTCTCCTTGTACTTGTCTATCCGCTCTTCCTCTCTCGTTGCACATACAGGGCCTGTTCTCACCACAGGAAACGTCCTACAGGTCATCACCGGCCTCTCCGGTGATCCAGGAATCATCTCCTTCCTCCTCCAAGAAGCCACCATCCACGAGCCAATAGGCGGGAAACGTCTCCGAGGTGGTGGGCACGCCATAGGGACGAACAGGCACACCCGCCTCAAACGGCTCCAGATCAGGCCGTCCATACACCACCTCCTGTCGCACTCCTAGCACCCGTACCAACCCTTCGACACGCACAAAGGCGAGGTCTGCGCTCTTGGAAGCAGGACGAGGACGCCCAGCAGAGGAAGAAGCGAGGCACTGTACCGCGGCCTCCACATACTGGCGGAACAAGCGGCGCTGTTTTTCCGGTGGCAAGGGGTGCCCGTGCTGGTTGCAGAAATCCTGTGGCGTCAGGTACTGCACATCCATCGCATGCAACAAGGGCAACCCTTGCCGCGCACGCCACCGGGCGCTGAACGCCGCCCAACTCGCCAGACCCGCCATCTGTTGATGCACCAGATCGGCATCACACTGCTGAAAGAAACGCGCCCGCCGGTTCATGGCGACACTAACCGTGCCACGTCGAGGGGATGAGCCAGCGCGTCGTTGGCAATCCAGTGCAGGTCCTGCACCAGTTCGGCCAACAGTGTCTCCCCAGCGGCCATCGCGCAGGTATACAGGTCAGCAGTGAGAACCACCACCCGCGCCCAGTTTGCCGCCTCCAACTCGACATTGACCGTCTCGATCAGCGTTTCGAGCTCAGATGAGGTACACATAGCTCTCCTCACAACGTGCCTGCCCTGACCGCACGAGCGCTCTCGCCTGCTCACACAACATCCAGGGCAGCTCGCGGGGCGCATCCGGGACGCAATGCCGGCACACCCCGCGATAGCCGCACCTGCAAAAACAGGCAAAGGAACCTGGCGCGACCGTCTCTACCACATGACGACTATAGGCCACCGCTAAGCGCTTTTCCGCTCTGGTCATGCTCCCCTCCTTGCTATGCCGCCTGCAAAAACAAGGGCTGCATGTGAGGGGCGACCAGAATCAACCAGGTCACAAACAGGGCAGCGGCGATCAGCACCCAGACCCATGCTTTTCTCATGTGATTCTCCTTCCATGGCTTGCCATAAAGCACAAGCCATAAAAAAAGAGATACTCGGATAACTGAGTATCTCAAATCCCGTAGCCTTAAAAGGACACTGAACAACTCACGACTTTCAGCAATTCAATTTATCGTGCGCCATCGCTTTGTCGATCACGGTTCAGGCCCAATACCAGACGTTTGTTTCACAGGCTTGCTTCTAGTTCATCAAGCAGCATCAACAGGTCAGCCTCTAGAAGCAAATCGGCTTCATAGGTATCATCTGTTAGAGTATGGATGCCTTGCGCAGCACGCCGGTCCAGGTAAACCCGTTCCCGCTGTATCTTGCGCTGAAGCTCCTCACGTGTTTGTTGTATCCATAGACGTATCTCATCGGAAGACATCTCAGCAAATGGCTTTCGCGATGTCATCTACCCTGCCCTCCTTTCATACCACCAGAAAACATGACCTATGCAACCAGCGCTTCCCGCAACCGCATCCTGGCCCGCCGGTCCAACATTTGGACGGTTGAAAGCGCTATCCCAAGAATATCAGCAACTTCTCGTTGTGTATGAGCGTGCCCATCAAGCAGGCCAAGTCGCAATCGAAACACGGCGCGTTCCGGCTCGGTCAAGAGACGAAGCACATCTTCAGCAGAGAAAAAGCCGTCATCGGCAAAAGTGGCGGCTGTCGTATCCTCAAGCACGTCTTCAAAAGAAGTAACACTTTCTTTTCCAACCTGGGTATGCAGGCTCACTACCTGCTGGTCCCGGAGTGCCAGCAATGCCTGTACTTCCTGTTCCTTGAGTTGCATCTCCTGCGCTACTTCTGTGGGAGTTGGCTCTTGTCCCAACTGTGCAAGCAAGCGCATATGTATCGTCTGCATGCGTTGTATCTCTCGCACTTTGTTGATGGGCAGTGGAATGGCCCGTTCATAGCGCCAATAAGCTGTCAGCATTGCTCCCCTCATCCATGCAAACGCAAATGTTTTGAAGGAAGAAGCCATACGATTTTCGTCATACTGCTTGATAGCCCGCAGGAGTGCGCTATTGCCTTCCTGTACGAAATCAAGCAATTCCAAATGCGTGCAATCACGCACAAATCGCTTCGCCAGACTAACAATGGTCGATTGGTATCCCTCCACCAGGCGATCCTGTGCTTGCTTGGCATCAATAGCCCGCGAAATACTCGACAATAAGCCTGCCTCCTCCTCAGCCGTGAGTGAAGGAATCTGCCTGACTTCACGCATATACTGATCAACCGCCGCTAATGAAAGGTTTTCTCCATGGGCCTGCCGCATGTGTCGTACTCCTTGTTTCTTTTTCAACATCGTTCCTCGAATAAAAGCCATGCTCCCAGCACATCCTGGCTTGTGATGTGCTATACTGTACCAGTGGTTATCATTATTATTAATAAAATCGGTTGCAGAAAACAGGCGCAAATTGTGGAAGCAGCGTAAGCTGCGAGGCATAAAGAAGAGGATAAATCGTGGCAACGAACTCTATCAAACCCAAGCCTTCATTCGCCGGACAATTTCTGAAAGACTACCGCAAAGCACACCGACTTTCTCAAGAGCAATTGGCCTATGACCTTTCCATCGAACCGCGTACCCTTCGGGCCTACGAGAGTGGAGAACGGCAACTTACCAATATCAATGAACTGCGGCGTATCGCCGATCTACTCGGTGTCGAACCAGAGCGCCTGGGCCTGGCCGCCTCGATCTATGTACCACGAACGCCGGAACAAATTGAAGCCGTTGTGGAACACGCGTGGTCGCTGATCGAAGAATCTCGTGTGCAGGAGGCACGCACGGTCATTGACCGTCTCATTCATAACCTTCAATCACAAATCACAACAGAAGACCCCGTTCTCTTGAAAAGTCTCGCGCACGCCTATCATGCCGCAGGCTATGTCACCTCTGTTAGCACGCGCTCATTCGAGTCCTATAAGGCTATCCCCTACTACCATCAGGTTGAAGTGATAGCTCGCATCATCAAGGATGATACCCTGTTGAATATCGGTCTCACCTATCAGGGCGATATGTACCAACGGTTGGGAGAGATCAACAAGGCGATTACCTATCTTGAAGCTGCGCGTGATACAACACTTCAAGCAGATGCAGCATCACGCGGAAACGGTATCCAATTACTGGGACGGGCCTATCTCAGAACAAACGATGTCACTAACTTCGAGCGAGCCATGGACACCTCAGAAGAACTCACACATGCCTTCGATCCCAAGGCCAGCGTGACACATGGCCACTATAGCCTGGGAACTGTCTACGAGGAATATGGTCGCAGTTATGCTAATTTGGGACAGATGCAGAAAGCGCTCGATTATCTGGACCGAGCGGCAGCCGAATTGCCCCAAACGAAATTCTGGGAACTCTTGCTAACTACAGCCAAAGCCATTGCGCTGGTAAAAGGCAACGAACTGAGAGAAGGCCTGGACCTGGCTACCGAAGCGGCACAGGAGTGTCTTGCTACTGGCAATATCCGCTTCTTAGATCGCATCTATATCATCGATCATTACGTAGAAGAATTGACACGTGATATTCTTCAGATGAGAAAACCACTCCACGAGGCAATGCACCGGGGGCAAGAAACAGAAATCTAAGCACAAGAGGGGATAAACAGGATTATGGCACAACATGAGCTTCAGCAAGGTCTCACACATAAGCTGGAAGGACCTTTTTATGAGGATGGACGTTGGACAGCCAGCATCACATTGCGAGGCATTGAATCGAAGACATTTTACGGGAAAACACAAAAAGAAGTACAGGCTCAGATGCTGGACTATCTCGATCATATCGTGCTAGAACTGGAAAGAGCGCATGCGCTCCTTTATAAAGCCTTAGAACAGCAGCAAACAGAGATAGAGTGAGGCAGCATATGGCTGATTCCTTTAATCGTGTCTACGGGAAGCCGGACGATCCATTCTACTATGGTCTGAAACCAACTGTAGAGCTTGAGCATTTTCTGCATGAAACACAGCCCCCAATCGGAGAAGCGTTAGACCTTGGCTGCGGCGAGGGCAGGAATAGCTTGCTATTAGCCCGCTACGGCTATCATGTACATGCCGTCGATGCATCAAGCCATGGCATTGAGAAGTTACAAAAATACGCCTCCTCGCAAGACCTGAACTCTATTGACGGCGAAGTTGCCGATGTACGCACGTTGCAACTCAGGCCCAACTCTTATGATGCCATTGTCGCCGTGACCATTCTTGACCATATCAGCGAGGAAGAGGGCAAGAAGGTCGCAACGTCCATGATAGATGCTCTCAAGCCAGGTGGTTTTGTTTTTATCGAAGATTTCACCATTCATGACCCAGGAGCAAACGCGATCAGGAAAGAAAACGAGACAATTAGCGAGACCGCCTCTTTTGTACAACATTACTTTGACGAGGGTGAGCTTGCGACCTGGTTTTCCACCTTGGAGACGCTGTTATATGAGGAAATCATGAAGTATGATGATTCTCATGGCAAGCCACATTACCATGGAGTTGCGAGATTGATTGCGAGGAAAAAGCTAACCAGCAATAAAGATACTGCTTATTGCAAACCCAGAGCTTTCTGATAGTGCTTCGTAAACATCTGATGCAGGGCCATACGGAGAAGTTTGATATGGTTGAACGCCAGGTCAGGGAGGAGCCGCAAATCGTCTACCGAATACCATTGGACGCGCGAAACATCCCCTCCTGCCTGAATGGTTGCAGATGAACTCAATGGCTCCGATAACACATAGAGCAAACAAAGATATTTCCCGCGTGGGTCTTGAAAATCTTCAAACGTATAGACTTGCTCAAACAAATCGAGAGGAATGACCAGGCCGGTTTCTTCCTGTGCTTCACGCTGGGCAGCCGCTTCTAATGATACGTCTTCTGTGTTTAAATGACCACCAGGAAGTGCCCACATACCCTTGAAAGGTTCTTTGTTTCGTTGGATCAGTACAACTTCCCAACCACCAGACGGAGAAAGGCGCGGAATAACAATATCGAGTGTGACCAAAACCCCCGCTTGATCTTGATCTGCCATAAAGATAATCCCTTCTAGAGTGAATAGAGCAAGCCAATGTAGTATAGTATAGCATAGTCATGGCTGAAATCAGCTTCCAATTATGAACCCAAGCCAATGAACAACACACAGGATTGGGTCCCTTTCGGCACCATTGAGCTAATAGCTTACTATGCGGCGAGACACCTCATAGCCTCTCAAAGACGGAGCCAGGAGCCACGTTCCTCATGGAGTTTTGACAGCTTACTTGACAGCTTAAGTGGTCAACAGAGACGGACTTCATTGGACGTATGTAGACAAAAATACACGTTCCTACACCTGGCACTCCGCTTCTCAAGGGCATCCCAAAGGTCTCACGCCCATCGGACGAATCTTGAGCAAATCTTGAACTTTTTGAGAGGCTTTTTTCACCTTTACAGACTATGATATGAGTGTCACATAGAAAACGTGGCAGAAAAGTTTGGATAAGGTTTTCTCTGGAAAGGGATATGAAAGATATGAAAAAGTTGCTCTTGATTGGCGGAGGCACGCTTCTGCTGTTAGGGGCGATGGTGGCTGGAGCGCTCTTTGCTATTCCGATGTTCGCCTCGGCCCAGAGCAATACGAGCGCTGCGACGACGACGACTTCGACTACCGCCGCGACGAATCCGTATTGCCAGGAGTTCCTGCAGAATCTGGCGAATCGGCTGCATGTCTCGGTCGCCACGTTAGAAAGCGAAACACAGGCGGCAGCGAAAGATGTCATCGCCCGGATGGTGAAGGATGGCGCGCTGACACAAAGCCAGGCGAATATGCTTGAGCAGCGTATGGCAACTTACCAGGCATGCACCGGTCAGGAATATACTCGACTGACAAATGCTCTGGTAATACATGCCCTGAAAGGATACCTGCCAGACATGCAGAACCAGGTGGCGCAGGGGCTGCATCTGACCCCGGCTCAGTTGAAAGCAGATTTGCAGGCCGGCCAGAGCCTGGACCAGATCGCTGCCAAACAGCATGTCTCGACCTCCGAGCTACGCACGATTGTGCAGAATGCCGTCCAGAACGCGCTCAATAAAGCCGTCTCAGCAGGGAGCATAACTCAGCAGCAGGCGACTAACTTTATGCAAGAACTGCGAAGCAATCCGCAGATTCTGAACCATATTCTGAGTGCGCACCACAACAATATGCAGCCAGATACCTGGCCACAGGGTTAGCCGGTGAGAAGAGGAAAGGATTATGCAGAATACCTCTCCTTTTCTTCTCTCCCCCCATCGAACAAACAGGGCCGGTACGGTGAACACCGTATCGACCCTGTTTGCATTGTTGTGTTGATCCAGTTTACTTGCTGTTACCGGTTGATCAGCGCAGATTTTGCCGCCGGATGGTTGTATCCCGCTCTGTACCGGAATAATTGGGCGCGAATATAACCCGTGCCAGCGATACGAGGCCCCAGGCTATCAGGGCATAGATGATCATGGCAACAATGGTCGAAAACTCAAAGACGCTATGGCCCAATGCCTGATCATTGAAAATGCCGTTGAACGGGCCTACGAAGACGTGACTCAGGTTATACAGGAACATCACGAAGTCGTTGCCCTCGCTCGCTCCCAGGAGCCGGAAAATGAAACGCAGCGCCAATATTATCTCCAGCACGGCCAGGAGATAATACACAATCCTTGTGACCCAGTAACGTATATTGGCGCGCTGCGCATTTCGATCTACAAAGACCTGCTCGCGGTTCTCGACGCGATTGCCCGCGGGGTCTACGTAGCTCTGGTGCTGGCTCTGAGCATAGACATTATCGTTCCTGCTCGTCTGAATAGTATTATCAGCCGCATCGTATTCTCGCTGGTAGCGAGGGTCGGGCGGATAAGGTTGATTACCCATTGCTTGTTCTCCTCTCTTATTCTCGCTTGCTTGAGTCTATTTTTTACACGTCGGCTGGCAGGAAAAGGTGACATATAGAATTGCCGTGATTAAGCCGATAATGAATTTTCACGAACAAAATCGGGAAGCATCAGCATGACACAACCAGGGCTACTCGGATTGCCGGTGCTGCCGGTAAACATTCATTATTCCGCAAACAAAAAATCGTCCCGTCAATTGATGGGACGATTTTTTGTTTGCGGAATTGAGCAGCTTAATCAGTGTACTTCCGCAGTCTGGGGCAACTGGCTCTCAATCCACTTCTGGAGGGCCTCGCCGCTTTCGAATGAGACTATCAGGGCATAGCGGGGCTTGGGGCCTGGATGCCACGTCGCGTGCCACAGGCGCTGCGAGTCGATAACCATCTGGCGATTGCGTGGCAACGAGACACGGGACTCTGTCGAAGGATCATTCTTATCCTCGCGCAGGATCATGTAGGAGTTGGGATCATCGGTGAGCTGCAGCCAGGCACGCACAACCCAGCCTTCGCCATCAGGATTCAGGCGGTTGTTGTCATCGAGGTGCAGGTTGTGGATGGCTTCGGCTTCAGTGTTGGGGTTGAGCTTGATGATGCGCACGCGCCCGAAATTGGCGCCAACATTTTTGGTCCAGGCTACCAGCGTGGAGCATACCTCGGCGTTCTTTGTCCAGATGCCATCTTTGTCGGGCTTGCCGTGATCCCAGAAACCGGCGCATTCCATCTCGCCGAGGGCCGAGGCAATCGGCGCGAAGTTGGTATCGCCGCCGCTCTTCCAGTCCATATATTCGAGGCTTTCCCATTCTTCGGGCGACACCGGCGGCCCGGCATAGTCTTTTAGAACAATAAAGCCCTTTTCAGCAAGCACATCGAGTTTTTGATGCATTAGTTACTCCTTGGTAGTAAATAGTTGTTGTTTGCCGCATAATAGTGATCGTTCGCCTCATCCAGGCTTTCTGCCCGGACGAACGATGTATTCACTACTATAAACGTTCCAGTTTACAGAACAGTGACTCCCCTGGAACATTTTTTATTGTACCATAGAGGGGGTTTGATCGCCGCGTAAAATGACTAATTTCTCAGGGCTATATAAAAGTCGATGAGTTGAGGACACATCTCGGCACGCGGTAAGGACAGCGGCTGGTCCCTGTCCTCGGTGGGGGCCACTGGGACAGGGACCAGCCGCTGTCCTTACCGCGTGCCTGACGACTTTTACATCGCCCTGCCAATTTCTCTCTACCTTTGACAAGATGATAAACTTAGTGTATGCTTTGTAGCAGCTGTATCTACCATATATACCAGGAGGGAACAAAATGATCTGGCAAAAGTTGCGCAAAGTGGGAAATAGCTATGTTGTAACTATTCCGAAAGAGGAAATCGAGCGCCAGAATCTCCATGAAGGTCAATTGCTGGCCGTCGAAATCCAGCCTGCCGAAATACGCCCGGTATTGTCGCCTGAACTGCGCAAGGCATTCGAGGAAAGCTGGCAGCGCAACGAAGAGGCCTATCGCTACATGGCCGAGCATTAATAGATAGCAGAAAGCACTATGGCCGAGATACGCTATCTTACCCTGGCAGATGTGCTGGCACTTCACCATGCCATCATGGAACGATTCGGCGCTCCACCAACGCCTCTCCGTGACGAGGGTACACTCGAATCGGCATTAATGCGGGCACGCATGGTAGCCTATTATGATGAGGCTGATATCATTCGCCAGGCGGCTCTGCTCGCGGTCGGTATCTCTCAGGCGCAGGCTTTTCTAGACGACAATAAGCGTATTGCATTTGCCGTCTGCGATGTCTTCTTACGCGTGAACGGTTTAGCTTTCTCAGGCGATCCCCTGGAACTGACCTTGCAATTCGAGACTTTAGCAAAGCGAGAGGATAGCCTGGATAAGGCGACGGAGCGATTTGAGCAGTGGCTGCGGAAGAATGTTAGCCCAAGGGATGAGAACATGATATGATAAAAAGCAGGGTGGTAGTAAAACAATGTTGTTGAGTATTTGAAACATTCCACCATGAAAGGAGCCTTATTTTATGAGCCAGACCAGAACCCCAAATATGACCGACTACGAGGCCGAACGCCGCAATTTCTCGCTGGAAGTCCCCGAATATTTCAACTTCGCCATCGACGTGACGCTCTTGTCCACTTTAGGGGCTTACGGCATGCTTGCTATGAGAGTAGCGAAACGACATCAAGCAGGGTAGAATAAGGGATAGTGGTACCTGAGAGGATTTCAGTTATGAGTAGAGATGAATCACCTGCTTTCCCTACGACGCTGGTGGATGTGGGAGGATATCGGCTCGCCATCACTTGCATGGGCACTGGAAGCCCGACTGTGGTCCTGGATGCGGGTATGGGAGATGCCAGTGAGGTCTGGCACCAGGTGCAGAAAGCCGTTTCCCAATTTACCCAGGTGTGTAGTTATGATCGCGCAGGTCAGGGTCAGAGCGATCCAGGTCCCAAACCCCGCACCAGCCAAACCATCACCAGCGAATTGCATAGCTTGTTAACCCATGCACATATTCCCGGCCCTTACGTCCTGGTGGGGCATTCGTTTGGAGGATTCAATGTGCGTCTGTTCGCCAGCCGCTATCCAGATGAGGTGGTCGGTTTGGTGCTCGTCGATTCAGCCCACCCTGACCTGGATCTGGTTGCATTGCTACCAGCAGAGTTCCCCGAGGAGAACCAGGGGGTGCGGCAGGTACGACTCACCCTTAAACAAGAGACCCAGCAGACGGACAACCCAGAGGGCATTGATCCGGCTGCGAGTGCTGCCCAGGTGCGCTCCATTACCTCACTGGGAACATTACCCCTCGTTGTGCTCACTCACAGCTCTGAACGGTGGATAGATATGTGGGTCACCGCATTCCCTGGTTTTCCGCGGGAGCTGGCAGTCAGGCTTGAACACGCCTGGCAGGAGCAGCAGCACCAGCTCTTACCGCTTTCGTCACAGAGCCGGCAGATGGTCGCACAACAGAGTGGGCATTACATTCATCTGGAGGAGCCGGAACTGGTGGTGAACGCCATTCGCTCCGTAGTTGAGCTGGTCCGACGAAGAGCGTGATGCAGCATCGCATCGTGCGAATGCCTGCGTGTTCCTCCTGGGTCTCCTCTTTTACCACCGGACATTTTTTTTGCGTCTTAGAGTGCATGCAGCACACGCTTGCGGAGCAAGGGAAATCCGGCCCTGCCATATCCTTGTCTTTTGATCAGCTTCAGCTTGGTTACGTGGCCTTCAGTCTGACCATTGTTGATGTGCCAGGTGAGCCCCGCCTGGACGGCAGTTTTGTCCCGCTCTATTCCAGCAGCAAAGCTTTGCAGTTCTGGCAGACCACTTTGGGCGACTTGCTCTAACCAGCCATCGAGTCGGTGTCCTTCACGGTGGTGAAGCATGTGCAGGAAATCCTGCACCAGCAGGTAAGCTGTGTTGAGTGTCTGATCGACTAATCGGAAGGCCGCCAGATCTTCCTGCTCATTGCTCGCGAGTTTTTTCGGGTCACGCATGAAAAGCCACACGGCTGTTCGTGAGGTGTAGCGGGGCAGACGTGAAAGCCCGGCTGATGGCACTATTTCCTTGCTTTTGAGTGTTTCCAGGAAGCGATAGACCATGCGCTCAGACCCGCTATATCCCTGGAACTGCACTTCATGCCACAGCTGGCGGCCACTGTGCTCGCCTTCTCGCCAGCGTTTGAGCACATACGGAGCGTAGAGATCAAAATCGCTACGATATTTACGTCGAGGCCTGGTATCAGGGGCAATACCCTTGTGGAGCCAATCCCGCACAGTTCGCTCTTTCATCTCAAGACGAGCAGCAATCTCATGTGAGGTCAATCCTTGCTCACGCAGGGCGGTCACTTGTTGATAGCGCCCTTGTCGCTCTGCACGGCGTATTGCAATGATCTGCTTCACGCTCTCCTCTTGTGCTGGACGCCATTCCTCAATGGGAAGGAGATGCTCGGTTGAGCTCTTCTCGGCTTCCTTGCTCTGCTGGCTGGTCTCCTTCATGGCTTGCAAGACACGAGCCAAGAGCCGTTGCACGGCTTCTGAGAGATTCTTTGCAAGGTGAAAGCGATCCGCTATCTGCATCGCTTGAGGAGCTCCTAGAGCCGCAGCGGCAGCGTATTCACTTCCCCGATCTCGACTCACCACCGTAATGTCTGGGTGTTGCCAGATCCAGTGGGCTGCCGAATCACAGGTGCGATCCGGTAACAGGTCCACGACGCGATGGCCCTCCAAGTCCACGAGCACTGTCCCGAACTGGTAGCCACGCCGGAAGGCAAACTCGTCGATCCCCAAAAGGAGCACCGATCCAGAAGGGGTATCGGGCAAGTCCATGATCTGACGGAGGATGGTCTGGCCAGACGTTTGTATTCCCAAACGAGCAGCGAGTTTGGCTCCCCCTTTGCCACAGGTGGAGAGCCCAATGGAGGTAATCTGCTGGCAGTATCGGATCGTCATCCTGGCCCATGGCTCGACAAAGGCCGGGAGACGTTCAGCAAAGACTTTGCGCGCGCAATAGGGATTGCGGCAGGAGAACTTACGAACGGTCAGGAACAGCTGGACGCGACGGCCTGCGCAGGGAACATCGCGTAAGGTCCGGCGATAGTGGCAATGGATCGATGCGGATGCTTCAGAACAGAGCGGACAACACGAGGTGGCAGAGGTGGCAACGACCTCGATGATGACGCCGTTTTCGGTGATCTGGATCTGCTCGATCCGCATCCCTTCAGGCAAGGAAAGCAAGGAAGTCTCGTCCATCACAACCTCACTCTTGGCGATGAACCAATCTTCGAGAGGGTTCTCATGGAAGGAACTCTATCATTACCTGTCAATGCATCTGATCTACAAGGCAAGCATGCCGTAAGCCCCTAAAGTGGACAAGAGCGCGACGTGATCGACAAATGGGCCACTGATCCCAACAAACTCGCCATGCTATGGATTGGACAAAAAGGCGAAGTGGAGCGCAATATTACGTTTGCCCAGTTCGCCGAACGCTCCAGCCGGGCCGCCAATGCTTTTGCCACACTGGGCATTCAGAAAGGCGACCGCGTGCTGGTAATGCTGCCGCGCATCCCAGAATGGTGGGAGAGCGTGCTGGGCTTGATGAAGCTGGGAGCGATTGCCATCCCCTGCACCACACTGCTCACCCCCAAAGATATCGCTTTTCGCGCCGGGGTAGCGGAAGCTGTTGCCATTATCACCGATCACGAGGGCGCGGCCAGGTTCGACCAGGTACGCAAGGAATGTCCGACCGTTCAGCACGCTATTCTGGTAGATACGCCGCAGAGTGAGCGTGACGGCTGGACGAATTATCATCAGATCGTTGATGAAGCATCGCCGGAGTTCACCGGCGAGAAGACGCGCAGCGATGACCCGTGCCTGGTTTACTTCACTTCAGGCACTGTCGGCTATCCCAAGATGGTACTCCACACTCAGGCCAGCTACCCTATCGGGCATACCATCACCGGCAAGTACTGGCTCGATCTGCACGAAGGTGACCTGCTCTGGAATCTTTCCGAAACCGGATGGGCAAAATTCGCGTGGAGCAATCTTTTTGGTCCCTGGAGTCAGGGTGCCGCTATGTTCATCCAGGATGCGCGCGGCAAGTTTAATCCCATCGAAACATTGGAGATGCTTAACAAGTATCCCATCACGACGCTCTGCGCCCCACCGACCGCCTACCGTATGCTGGTACTCGATGAGCCGATGAAGTATATGAAGGCTAACCCACCGAAGGCGCTGCGCCATTGCGTTGGCGCCGGTGAGCCACTCAACCCTGAAGTCATCAAGATCTGGGAAGATGAAACGGGCATGACCATCCGCGACGGCTACGGGCAGACGGAAACGGTGCTGCTGTGCGCCAACTTCCCACCCATTCAGGTCAAGCCTGGCTCGATGGGCAAACCGTCGCCTGGTTTCGATGTCGAAGTCATCGACCATGACGGCAATCCGCTGCCAGCAGGCAAGGAGGGCGATATTGCCGTGCGCGTCAAGCCGCAGCGCCCCACCTGGATGTTCAAGGAATACTGGCGCAACCCCGATGCGACCAAGGCCTGCATTCGCGGCGACTGGTATATCACCGGCGATCGCGCCTACAAGGATGAAGACGGCTACTTCTGGTTTGTCGGACGCGCTGACGATGTCATCATCAGTGCAGGCTACCGCATTGGCCCCTTCGAAGTCGAGAGTGCCTTAAAAGAGCATCCTGCTGTTGCTGAGTCTGCGGTGGTGGCAAGTCCCGATGAGATGCGCGGCGAGGTCGTCAAAGCCTTTGTCATCCTGGCCCCTGGCTATACCGCATCACCTGAACTGGCCAGCGAATTGCAAGACCACGTCAAGCGTGTCACTGCACCCTATAAGTATCCGCGTGAGATCGAGTTTGTGGATAGCTTGCCCAAGACCATCTCCGGCAAAATCCGCCGCGTGGAACTCCGCGAGATGGAGCGGCAGAGGAAGCAAAGTTAGTAGACTGGTTATTCCATGCAACAAAGCGCCTGAGGTTTCATCCAACGGCTGCGAGCGGCACCTCGCAGCCTGATTATGAGACAGTCCTTACACGGCCTGACGACTCTGCTTTCCGATGTTTATTGGTTTTGCAGCAGGCTGTATCCACAGTTGGTATCGTCACCTCCCAAGTCTTTGCCTTCTCGATATAAGCCAGCAGACGGTGCTGTTCGTCTTGCCTGAGCAGTTCCCAGGCGACTCGCGCTGACCGAGCAGCAAGGGAGCGGCTGCCGATATCCAGGTGCTGGTTGCTCGTGGATTCTGCTTCAGGCTGCCTCATAAGTTGGTCCTTGTTGTACTCCGATGCTATTACACAGTTCCACTCTAGCAGATGAAGGCGGTGGGGATCTGTGAAAAGGGCAGGCTACAAGGAGACGAGAGGCGGTACACACCTGGGCAGAGGGCAAAAAAAAACGGGAAAGGCCGACAGGGCAAGCACATCATGGGCGATAAGCCATCTCTGTCTTTCACCCAGGTGCGATCCGCCTCTTCCCCAGGTGTCATCCGTCTCGGTCTGGTAGACTGAAGGTGTTTAGAGCTGGAAGCACTCCCATGAGGGAGATTCCAGGGACAACACAGCGCGTGATCCATGCGCTAGTGGTCTAACCGCTACAAAGGATCAGGGTCGCCTCCCCTTAGATGTTGGTTGAGCTGCTCCTGCGCTCCTGTTGGAGATGGCTGGTTGAGCCGCTCCCCTCAAAAGAGGGCATCCACCAATTGTCCTTGTAGGTCGTCCGTGTCGTGCGTTCTGGGAGTGCGCCCTGGTAGCGTATGGCTCTCTGTCTTCTCGTCGAGGGACAGACTACGTCGTTCTTCCTCTCGTTCGTGGAGATATAAACAGCGTAGCTGCTGAAAGTGGTGTCTCGGAGCGCAGCCTTTCAGCGGAGTGGAGCGAGTCGAGTCTTCGCAGGAATGTCCTTACCGTGATCGCTGTCTTTTGTAGGTGCTAGCTTCTCTCTGCTTTCTCAAGAAAGGGACGTTGTATGGGATCTCGCAAGAGCATCATCCGTGAGGCGATTGAACGCCTGGACACTCTCATGGCGATTGGAGAAAGTCGCTTTCAGGCTAAGCAGGCACAACGGGCCGCCTCTCCTGATGGTGGGTGGACCGTTTCCACCGGCAAGATTCACTCGCACACCACCCGCAAAGTCTATCAGCAGCAAGTCCTGGCATTCATCAACTGGGCGCGAACTAATCATGGAATTACGCGCTTAGCCTGGCTGGATGAACGCGCCGATGAACTGGCCACCCAGTATCTTACAGAGCATGTGGTTGCTGACAGAAGCGCCTACACCCTACAAACCGAACGAGCGGCGCTGCGCCTGTTCTTTGGCGACTGGAGCCTAGCAGCTACAGTGATGATCCCCAGGCGTACCCGTACTACTATCACCCGCTCACGCGGTCCCGCCACCTATGACCGGCACTTCCAGCCAGCCAATTGGCAGATGCACATCCGCTTCGCCCAGGCCTGTGGGCTACGCCGGGCAGAACTCCGCGATCTGCGGGTGCGTGATGTGTATACGGCTGACGATGGAACCCTTTTTGTGCATGTCAAAAATGGCAAGGGAGGGAAAGCTCGTGAGGTGCCCGTACTCTCCGGTCATGAAGAGGAAGTACTGTCCGTTGTTCAGGGGCGAGCACCTCACGAAAAAGTCTTTGACCACATCCCCAAGCACATGGATGTGCATAGCTATCGGCGCGACTCGGCCCAACGCCGCTATCTGCAGCAGGCGCCAGGGCTAGCATTACCTCCAGTTGAAGGGCGACTGAGGCATGAGGACTATGACTCTGCCGCAACCCAAGAGGTTTCGTGGGCCCTGGGGCATAATCGGCTGGATGTGGTGTTGCGGCATTATCTGCGCTAGCAAGCACCGTAGCGGTGCAGGAAACCCCCTGTCCTCCCTAAAACACCTCGCAACGTCGATTCCACTTTCGACATAGGTCTTTCGCGGTCAGGTTTTACTTGAAGCGGAGATACGCTGTTCTTTCAATCGCTCTCATGGATCTCGACGTTTCGCTACCAGCGGGATCATTATAGCTGGACACAACTATTGATTTCTGCTAATATATATTTACGGAAATAGATCAGGCAATTCACCAGGACTTATTTCTGCTAAGGTTATTGGCGCAAGCGAGAAGACAAGGTGGTTCATGAAGCGGACGGCACATCCACCACTCTCACATGCTGGGCTGGAGGCACTGGCTTCCGATGAGGACTGGTTGCACGAGCTGGAAGATCTCACCCCAGCCTCCATTCGCAATTACCTGAGCGATCTGCGCCACTTCATCGCCTGGTATGAAACTGAACAAGATGCTCATGTCCGCGATTGCTTTACCCCGCAGGGTATCACCACACCAGCATTGATAGGGTATCGAGCCTATTTGCAGACCGTCCAACGACAGAAACCGGCTTCGGTCAATCGTTCCCTCATCAGCTTGAAGCGCTACTTCGGGTGGGCTTCACATCAGCACCTCATCACGTATGATCCTTCCGTCGCCGTCAAACTCTTGGGGCAGGAGGAAAGCGCCCCTCGTCATCTGGACGATCAAGAAGAACAGGCGCTGATGGCAGCCGTGACGAAAGCAGGAACTCTGCGGGACCGTGTTCTCATTGTCCTCTTGTTGCATACAGGACTGCGGGCAAGGGAAATCTGCCGACTGCAGTGCGATCAGGTGAAGCTAGGCAAGCGGAGCGGCTTCCTCGAAATCATTGGGAAGCGCAACAAATATCGCGAGGTGCTACTCAATGCCACAGCTCGCAAGCTGCTGGAGGAATATCTTCCAACTCTCCCGCCTGATACCGTTTTCCTTTTCCCATCAGCCAAGACGCAAGATGCCTTGTCGGCACGCGCTCTAGGCTATATCGTGAAAAAATATGCGCAGGCAGCGAGACTCCCTGGTGTCAGTCCTTATGATTTGCGCCACCGTTTCGGCTATCGGATGGCAGAGTCCGTCCCGTTGCATCGATTAGCGCAAATCATGAGACATGATTCGTTAGATACGACCAAATTGTACATTCAAGGCACAAAGCACGATTTGCAGCAGGCGGTTGAAACGATCGCGTGGACATAGGGGGCAACATGTTCGTTATCAAACCAGAGCAACTCGTTGGTCAGCAAATGAAAAACTACCAACTTGTAGAGTTCCTCAGTGGAGGGGGATTTGGTTACGTCTACCAAGCTGTACATGTGAAACTCCATAAAAAAGTGGCCATCAAGCTTTTAAAGCCAGAGCATGTGCTTAATACAGAGCATCTAGCAGCCTTTGAGCGAGAAGCGAAAATTATCGCTAGCTTTACTCATCCGCACATTCTAGATATTTATGACTACGATGTGTTTGATGAGATTCCTTTCATCGTTATGCCCTTTATCGAGCAAGGAAGCTTGCGGAAACTCCACCCCCGCAATTCAATCCTCGATATGGCAACCATTCTCTTTTATGTGAAGCAAATCGCCAGTGCCTTGCAATATGCCCACGATCACAAAATCATACATCGCGATGTGAAGCCTGATAATTGTTTATATGGACCACAGGGAGTACTCTTACGTGATTTTGGGATTGCCATTACGGCCCATAGCATCAACTCGCTGTCACTACAGGATGGGTATGGAACTCTCTTCTATAAGGCGCCGGAACAATTTGAATACCATGCTCAAATTTGGAGCGACCAATACTCCCTGGCTGTTGTAGTCTACGAATGGTTATGTGGAAAGGTACCGTTCACTGGGAAAACTGTCTATGAGCTTTATCGGAAGCACAAGGAAGAACCTCCTCCTTCGTTCAAGCAACAAGGTGTGGATGTTCCACCAGCCGCTGAGCAAGCGGTCAGGAAAGGTCTTGCGAAGAAGCCAGAGGAGAGGTATCCAAATGTCGTAGCATTTGCAGAGGTCCTTGAACAGGCTGTCTTAGCGCATCAGGCGGCAATAAAATCCCCTCCAATCCCCGACAATCCCACACCGGCATCTGCGCGTGTATCACTATTACCTCAAGCTAGTAAAGCCGATACAGAAAAACAGTCTATACATCAGCCATCCGATCAAGTACCAACCAACAGGGGAAAATCAGAAGGAGAAGTGCAAGTTCCACTAAGCCGAAGGTCACAGGAAGTGCATGATGAACAAGAGACTGGGTATCGACAAGAGGAAGCCGAGTATGATGAGGCTTTGGAAAGGTATAACCGAGACCCTCGGTTTCGGCAGGTATATTCAGTGGTACATATAGATAACATAACCGGAAATATGAAAGTTGATATTACGAGCAAGCCAGAAAATTATTATGAACGAACGAAAGAAAATAATGAAGGGCTGGCTACTCTGCTAAGAAACCCACTAGGCCAACAGGATGTTTTTGCTTTTGCGCTCATAAAACCTTTGTTATTAGCTGTAAAACCTGAAGGTAGCAGAAAAACATACAGAGAACTCATGAATGAATTAAAGGAGCGTGAATTGGCAGTTTTGAAAGACGAGTTCCTGGCTGCCACTATTGAAGCGCTCGAACAATTGTATAATCCTGGTATTTCATCTGGACGCTCACATATCCGGGAGATGAAGAAAGTTCTCCAAGAACAAGTGGTGCAACAACCAATCAATGCCATTGTCAAAAATTATGAAAAGGAACAAAAAAGGCAATATAAAATACCTGAAAATGCGGAATTCAGAAAGTTGTCAGAAGACGAATTCAATAATTTACCAAATAATGATGCAAAACGGCAATATAATCGGCTATCAAAAATAGCGGATCGCTCAAAGGAAATGAGAGAGTTGTTTGGCGATTTTCAAGGAAAAGCGGAAATTCCCATTTTCGCACTTCTAGGCGCAACTCTCATGCAGGCTCGTCTGCGAAGGAAGCCACCAGCACCTGCATATCCTTCGCCATCACCTCAATCAGCATCATCTAGAAAATCTTCACAGCAGTCTAATCCATATAGGAGAAGGGTATATACCATCGCGGGTAAAGATTGGCAGACAGACAAGTTATATGTTGACGCTTCCAGCCGGATGGAAGATTATTTTCAAAATCCGCGAGCGCAAGCTGACTTATTAGCTTTAAATATCATTGCTATGTTTTTGATGCAAGCAAAAGCTCCAAATACAGACGAAACGTATGCCTATGAGTTCACAAAATTACGCAAGAGAGTGCAAGAGTTAGGGGAAAAAATAGCAGCAAACCGAGGATTGGTAGATAGTGCCAATCCCGCTTCAGAATTGAAGCCGCTTAATGCACTAAGTCCTATGGAGGCATACACTCATCTTGAATTACAGAAGCAACTGGATCAAGCTGCTCACGTGCTAACCCAGTTGAGAGCACAGTTTCAAAGTGATGCAATGACAGCTATACAGAATGCGTATACAAAACCCTTAAGTCAGATGCAAGAAATTCTTCAGCAAGAAGTACGTACCCATACAGCGCTAGAGCTTATTAGGCAGTTCGGTGAACATCTCGCTGCATCCTGTGGTCTGGATAGCCTAACAGCACAGCAACTAGCAGCACAAGCACTGAGAAATGAGCCACGAAGAACTGATAAAGCAGCATGGCAGTGCTGGAGAGAAAGGTTAAGTCCCGAGCAGAAACGTTCGATAAAGTGGGCAAAGCGTATGGAACAGATTCAAGGACCGGAAGGAGTGGCGAAAACGACAAGCGAAATGTTACTCCAAACAATCACAGGACTCGATCTTATGGAAAGACGTATGCATATTGATCTGTTACCAGAATCTTAATCGAGAGGAAGAGCTACTTACTAAGGAGTATAAAGTCTCATTCCGCATTTGTGAATGTCGATAAAGTTCAAAAGCAGCACTTTGGTTTTTGAACAGCAAATGAACTATTACCTCTTCAAATGGCTGCTCCAGGAACGAATCCTTGCCATGTCCCCTTTGGGCTAGCTTCCTATCCCACTTTCTGTTCCAACTGTAAGCAAACCCCAAATAACGCTTGACTAGCAGAGGTAAAATGGAAACATACAAGTATTGGCTTAACTATTTATTCCAATGAAAGGTGGTGCGTATGCGTAAGTTGAAAGCCTACGTCCCCAAAGACGACCTCGAGATGCCAAAGCAGATTGACAAGAAGCGCTACACGGCCGTTCTTATCCGTCAATCCGACCACCGAGCCGAAGCCGACCACATCTTCTCAAGAGAGAGCCAGTTAAAACTGATACAATACGCGGTACGGCTGCGAGGCGACGTAGACGACAGAATGGTGCGCCTCTATGACGAAGGCGCGGGGGTTTCGGGTCAGAAGCGTATCGACCAGCGCAAAGAGTTGAACCGCCTGTATGCGGACATCAAGGCAGGCATTATCGGCTCGCTGGTCATCATCCACGAGGACCGCTTGTTTCGTGACGAGTATCACACCAACGACACTACGTTTATCAAACTGCTGGCTGAATATGATGTACTGCTGTTTGTGCGTACCGATCATCGCCGCTACGACTGCACGAAGGCCAGTGATCGCAACTCACTCATCGAGAAGATGATCGCCAGCCGCAACTACCTCGACGATCATGTCCTCGGCCGTATGAACGGCAGCCAGGAAGCCAAAGCGCTGCAAGGCTTGTTTGTCGGCGCGAACCTGGGCATGGGCTTTGTCACCAAAGGCAAAAAGAAAGAGCAAGTCATCCTGATCTATGAACCCTGGGCCGAGAAAATACGCTGGATGTTCAACCGCTTCAAACAACTGGATGACGTGTCCAAGTTGGGTCATGAAATAGAGGAGCTGCCCTATCTCTTCCCCGATCCTTCGGTTGACGATTTGATGACCTACACCTTCAAAATCCATATGAACAAAGTGCCGGGCGGCTTCAAACCCTCCTGTATCGAGACAGTCAAGTACATGCTCTCTAATCTCAGTTATGGCGGAGCGATTATCTATAAAGGTGCTATCATCGCCTGGGATGAGAAGCGGGCCATTGTCGATAAAGAATTGGCGCTCTGGGCCTATCACAAAATCACTGGTAGAGATGTCGAGGGCAACTTGCTTGAGGGTGTGGAACGCCGTAGCTTGAGAGACGATAGCGCCCAGGCAGTGCTCAAGTACATCCTACGTGATCCGCAGGGGCCGTTATATGTCACTAGACCAGAGCAGCCGGAGTATGTGCGCCAAAGCCTCGTAAAAGACCACAAAGCGCAAGGGAAAATCTACCGCGACATTACTTTTGCTATCCGCGCTCACCTGATTGACGACATCTTTTTGGAGCGTGTGAAGGCGCTGGCGATAGCCGACCAGCATATCGCTCAGACCATCGAGCAGAGCATCAAGAGCCTCGAAGAACAGCACCTCGAAGAGGCGGTATCCATCGAAGACCAACTGGCCAACGTGCGGCTCGAACAACAGAAAACCCTGGCTATGCTCCACGACAAGATATTGACGTTGACCGATAAGGAGAAGGCCACCTATAACGAGAAGCTCGCTGGACTGAGGGAGCAGGAGCGAGAACTGTTAGAAGCACAGGAACAGGCAACACAGGCCGACTTCAAAAAAGACTTTGAGGAGTTAGAGGATTTACTGGCAGACATCCCTGGGCGACTTGACGGCGCTATGATGCTGCGCAAACAGAAGCTGGCGAAGCTCATCACGGAAAGCGTCACCATCGAAGAGGTGAGTGTCCATTGGCTGCGCTTAACAGTCTACTGGCGTGGGCCGCTGGCCAATAGACCTGACATCTGTCTAATCTGGCGGCAGAGAGGCAGGCGCAGCGAGGAATGGGCAGCAGCAGAGGATGTGTATATCAAGGCCAATTATCCAGATGGGGATAAGCTTACGATGCTGGAAGCGCTGCCGAGCCGAAGCTGGAATATGATCTACCAGCGGGCGCTCACGCTCGGCGTCCACCGGCGAGTCAATACGCTTAATACAATACCTCAGAATGTGACCGTGGAGGACTTGAATGTCATACCCGACAGGGAGATGGCGCTGCAGCTGGTCGAGGAGGCGGCGAAACGTGGGAACCGTTCGTACGGCATCTGGCTCTACTCAGCGGGGTTAGCCGATTTTGCGCGGGAGGTTGAACAACGGAATATCAATTCTGGTAGTTTGCCCATCCCATTTCCGAGAGGTTCCAGTGCAGGTCATCTTCATGCAGATCAAGCCAATATTTGCCGGTGATGGTATGCCCAATAGGATAGCTGGCGTGCGTGTGCAGCACCATCTTAGGATAACCCACCGTACCAGAGGTGAAGTAGACCAGGCAGGGGTCATCGCTGCGCGTCTTCGGCCCCGTGAATTCCGGGAAGGCCTCCTCAACAACCTGGTGGTAGCTCGTCCAGCCTTCGCGTCCAGCAACGCCCGCATTTGGCGCGACCAGAATCGCTACTTTGATCGTGGGACATTCGCTGCGCACCTGGTCGAACTTGGCAGCGCCCTCCTCATCGGTGATGATCGCAGCGGCCTCGGCAATCTCGGAGCGGAACTGGATATCTTTCGGCGTCAGTAGGGTGGTGCAGGGAATGGGAATCGCGCCCAGCTTCATCAATCCCAACACACTCTCCCACCATTCTGGGACGCGCGGTAGCATCACCAGCACACGGTCATCTTTCTTGATGCCGAGGCTGCTGAAGGCATTGGCGACGCGGTTGGAGCGTTCGGCAAACTGGGCGAAGGTGATGTGCCGCTCTTCACCGTTTTGTCCAATCCACAGCATGGCGAGTTTGTTGGGGTCGTCGGCCCATTTGCCGATCACATCAATGGCAAAGTTAAAATATTCGGGCACATCAAGATGGAAACTACGACGTTCGGCCTCATAATCCGTCATATTCGGTGTTCTAGATACGACCATGTGCAACACTCCTTCCAGGATAGGATGCAAAAGATACACAACGTTGTGTCTGGCTACCATCTTCTTGTATCATATCATGAAAGTGCGACCAGTGCAGCCCCGATGTAGGATATCCGACTATTTCAGCAGAACCCGATGCTGGTCGACACCGTTTGAGATAAATTTTGAAAGGGGGAACAACCGCTTTTAGAGCATGGCGCTCCGCTGTTTTTCCTCGACTCGACTCTTGACGTTGCGTCCCCAGATGCGTATACTATGTTCGGCAACTGATGTGTTCGGCAACTCTGAGGAGCATGCCTGCGCCCGTGTTTCGTTCGCGCGAGCGAGGCGATGGTTCCTCTGCGGTGTTCGGCAATGGTAGGAGCATCCCGGCCCAGCGCCATTCATTAAGAGAGCAAGTAGGGATGAAGCAATCCTCTCATATGACCGGTGTGGTCCAGGACATGATCCTGACCTTTGAGCACGAGGGAGGCGAGGCGACGGCAGCGGTGGGCTCGGCCGCCTGGT